>NZ_LAYY01000004.1 GCF_000986785.1 Mesobacillus campisalis
CCCATTTTTAGGAGGGGCCAGGGATTTTGGGCACTGACGGGTGCTCTCAGTGCCCATTTTCGGGAGGGGCCAGTGAATTTGGGTGCTGACAGGTGTTCTCAGTGCCCATTTTTAGGAGCGGCCAGGGATTTTGGGCACTGACGGGTGCTCTCAGTGCCCATTTTCGGGATCGACCAGTGATTTTTGGTACTGACATCCGCCTTCCCATAGTCCCATAAAAAAACAAACCGGCCCTCATCCAAGGACAGGCCGGTTTGCCGTTTTACCTTAAAAACCACAGCCGATCGCGCACAGTTCTTTTCTTGCTTTTATCGGTTTCCACAGCTTGGGTCAGAGCTTTGTTCACGTCAATCAATCCGTTGCCGAACTGGATGTCCTTGCCGCTTTTGCCGACGTCGATTGCGGTATCCTGGATGATGTTCATGATTTCCCTGCTGCCGAGCTCCGGATTGGCCGATTTGACCAGCCCGGCAAGTCCGGCGACGTGTGGCGCGGCCATGGAGGTTCCGGATAATTGAGCATACTGGTTTTGAAAATAGGTGCTTGGAATGTAGACGCCTGGCGCAGTAACATTAATATAATCGCCATAGTTCGAAAACTCGGCAAGGTTGCCGTCATAGCTGATCGCGGATACACTTAGCACCTCGGGATAGGCGGCTGGGTACGAAGGCTGCCTCGAGTTGTCATTTCCGGCTGCCGACACCATGACCACATCATGGTCGTAGGCATAGCGGACGGCCCTCTCGAGGATATTGGACTCCTGGTAATTTCCCAGGCTCAGGTTGATCACATCGGCACCGTTATCGACGGCCCAGACAATCCCTTTGGCAATATCAAAAGTGGTGCCATAACCCTTGGCGCCCATTGCTTTGACTGGCATGATTTTATTGTACCAGGTTACCCCGGCGGTGCCTTGATGGTTGTTTGTTTCCGAAGCGATGATGCCTGCCACATGGGTGCCGTGGCCATTATCATCATCAGGATCATCGCTGCCGGTAATCACGTTATAGCCGTCCACGAGGCGGTTTTTCAGGTCGGGATGATCAAGGTCCACACCCGTATCAATGACGGCAATGATGATGTCTTCATCTCCCCTTGAGATCCCCCATCCGTCTTCCGTGCCGATTGCTGGCAGATTCCATTGATACTTCTCCAGGTAAAGCTGGTCGTTCGGCATGTTCCCGACAGGTCCCATATCATTCTGCATGAGGATGTAATGAGGCTCTGCAAACTCTACCAAGTCATTCTTTTGGAAATAAGCGAGCATTTCAGGCGTTTCCATCGTGGTGGAGCGGAACAGGAAGGTCAATCCATCCTGCTTGACGATCCATCCGCTGATATCCTTCGTCAGTTTGTCAAGCTGCTCGCCAGAAGGCTTTTCCTTAAATTGGACGGCGGCTTCATGATCATAATAATGGCTTGTATCCCGCTCATTATGATGGAAATGGGTGACTTCATCCTGGTTATCCAGCTTGGTTTTTAGATAGTGGCCGCGTTCAATATTGTTCACCTGCATAAACTGGCCAGTGCGGTTTTCGCCGTATGGAAGGATGATTCCCTCGCTTTCCACATCATGCAGCTTAACACCTGGCCTTTGCGGGGCAGCCTGCTGCCTCTGTTCACGATGGCGGTCCCATACCGTGCTGGATACAAGCATAAGCAGCAAGGCCGAGACCGCAATAAGCAAAATGGTTCTTCTTTTTCTCAAAAAGGGGACACCTCCGTTAAATTCCTGTTATTCTTAGAGTGCAGCGGAATGGGTAAAATTAGTGGCGGGAATGTTTGGAACGAAAGGGAAAAACACCGTACATGTTCACTACCCTGTTTAAGGCGGAAATATGATAATCACCTTCCCAGTCAGGAAATCAATTTGCCAAATCACCAGAAATCGCTACAATAAAGCATATAAGTTTATAAAAAATATGGTAAAATTAATCAAGAACAAACGTTCCTCTCCTGTTCGGCCTTGTAAAGAGGCCCAATCAGGAATAGGAATTTCAAACATTGACACTATACAAAGAACAGTCAATGTGGTCTTCAATGCAGGAAAGGAGTTTTTTTGTGGCTAAGAACCAGCAAGCATTTGAATACAACGATGATGCCATACAGGTACTGGAGGGGCTCGAAGCTGTAAGGAAGCGCCCGGGGATGTATATCGGCAGCACGGATACGAAAGGGCTTCACCATCTTGTCTATGAAATTGTCGACAACTCGGTGGACGAGGCCTTGGCGGGATACGGAAACCATATCATTGTGAAGATTCACAAGGACAATTCCATCTCCGTCCAGGACAAGGGCCGGGGAATGCCAACGGGAATGCACCGGCTCGGAAAGCCGACACCCGAAGTGATTCTGACTGTGCTCCATGCCGGCGGAAAATTCGGCCAGGGCGGCTATAAAACAAGCGGCGGCCTGCACGGTGTAGGGGCTTCCGTCGTCAATGCGCTTTCCGAGAAGCTGACGGTTACCATCAAGCGGGATGGTTTTGTTTATGAACAGACTTTCATTAACGGCGGCAAGCCAGTGACAACTCTTGAGAAAATCGGAAAGACAAACCAGACAGGGACAACGATCCACTTCAAACCAGATCCCGAAATCTTTTCAACCCTCACCTATAATTACGACACTCTATGCGAACGCCTTCGCGAATCCGCATTCCTGCTTAAAGGGTTAAAAATTGAAATCATAGATGAACGCCATGACGCCAGGGAAGTCTTCCACTATGAAACAGGAATCCAGGCATTTGTGGAATACCTTAATGAGGAAAAGGACGTCTTGCATCCAGTTGTCAGCTTTGAAGGCGAAAATACCGGCATCGAAGTGGAATTTGCGTTCCAGTTCAACGATGGCTATTCGGAGAATGTGCTCAGTTTCGTTAACAACGTGCGCACGAAAGATGGCGGCACACATGAGGTCGGCTTCCGGACAGCGATGACAAGAGCGTTCAACGATTATGCCCGCAAGGCAGGCCTTTTAAAAGAAAAAGATAAAAACCTTGATGGTGCGGATATCCGTGAAGGTCTGTCGGCCATCATTTCCGTCCGGATCCCTGAGGAGATGCTCCAGTTTGAAGGACAGACAAAAGGAAAGCTTGGAACGAGTGAAGCAAGGTCGGCGGTGGATGCGATTGTTTCAGCCAATCTGTCGTATTTCCTTGAGGAGAACCCTGATTCAAGCTCGCTCCTGATCAAGAAGGCCATAAAAGCCTACCAGGCACGGGAAGCGGCGCGAAAAGCCAGGGAAGATGCCCGCAGCGGCAAAAAACGGAAAAAATCCGAAGCCATGCTGTCAGGCAAACTGACCCCTGCGCAAAGCAAAAACCCGGCCAGAAATGAAATATACCTGGTCGAGGGGGATTCGGCAGGCGGTTCGGCCAAGCAGGGCCGCGACCGTAAATTCCAGGCGGTTCTGCCGCTCCGCGGTAAGGTCGTCAACACGGAAAAGGCAAAGCTGCAGGATATTTTCAAAAACGAGGAAATCAATACGATCATCCATGCCATCGGGGCGGGAGTCGGAGCGGACTTCAATGTGGAAGATGCCAACTATGACAAAGTTGTCATCATGACCGATGCCGATACTGATGGAGCGCATATCCAGGTATTGCTGCTGACTTTCTTTTACCGCTATATGAAGCCGCTGATCGAAGCAGGGAAGGTGTTCATCGCCCTCCCGCCGCTCTACAAGGTCAGCAAGGGAAGCGGCAAAAAAGAAGTGATCGAATATGCATGGAGTGATGAAGAGCTTCAAGGGGCGATCAAGAAGGTCGGAAAAGGATACATCATCCAGCGCTATAAGGGGCTTGGGGAAATGAACGCCGACCAGCTTTGGGATACGACCATGAACCCTGAGACCAGGACATTGATCCGGGTCCGGATCGATGATGCCGCACGGGCGGAACGCCGCGTCACCACGCTGATGGGCGACAAGGTGGAGCCGCGCCGCAAATGGATTGAATCCAATGTGGCCTTCAGCCTTGAGGAAGGCGATACAATTCTTGAAAATGAAAACATTACCGTGGCTGAGGAGGTTACAGAAGCATGAGCTCAGTAGAGAAATTTCGTGACCTGCCACTTGAGGAAGTCCTCGGCGACCGTTTTGGACGCTACAGCAAATATATTATCCAGGAGCGCGCCCTGCCTGATGCCCGCGACGGCCTGAAGCCGGTGCAGCGGCGGATTCTATACGCGATGCATGTGGAAGGAAATACGCATGATAAAGGCTTCCGCAAATCGGCGAAAACAGTCGGGAACGTGATCGGCAACTATCATCCGCACGGTGATTCGTCGGTTTACGAAGCGATGGTGCGGATGAGCCAGGACTGGAAGCTTCGCCAGCTGCTGGTCGAAATGCATGGAAACAACGGAAGCATTGACGGTGACCCTCCGGCAGCGATGCGTTATACGGAGGCAAGGATTTCCGCCATCGCTTCCGAGCTTTTGCGTGATATTGACAAAAAGACCGTCGAGTTCATTCCGAACTTCGATGATACCTCGATGGAGCCGACCGTGCTTCCGGCGATGTTCCCGAATCTGCTCGTGAATGGTTCCACAGGGATATCCGCCGGGTACGCAACAGATATTCCGCCACATTCCCTCGGGGAGGTCATTGACGGAGTCATCATGCGCATGGACAAACCGGATTGCACGGTGAAAGACCTGATGACCGTGATCAAAGGCCCTGATTTCCCGACCGGGGGAATCATCCAGGGAGTCGACGGCATTGCAAAAGCCTATGAAACCGGCAAAGGAAAAATCATTGTCCGCGGGAAAACCGAAATTGAGGCCATCCGCGGCGGACGCCAGCAGATTGTCATAACGGAAATTCCGTTCGAAGTGAATAAAGCCAATCTGGTTAAGCGGATGGATGAATTGCGGCTCGACCGCAAAGTTGAAGGGATCGCAGAAGTGCGTGATGAAACAGACCGCACCGGCCTCAGGATTGTCATTGAACTAAAGAAGGAAGCCGATGCAGAAGGCGTCCTGAATTATTTTTACAAGAACACCGACCTTCAGGTTCCTTATAACTTCAATATGGTGGCCATCCATAATAAGAGGCCGATGCTGATGGGCATTGCTGCCATGCTGGATGCCTATATCGAACACCAGAAGGAAGTTGTCACGAAGCGGTCGGAGTTCGACCTGAAAAAGGCAAGGGAGCGCCAGCATATCGTTGAAGGGCTGATCAAGGCCTTATCGATTCTGGACCAGGTGATTGCCACCATTCGGGCTTCCAAGGACAAGCGGGATGCCAAAAACAACCTCATCAGGGAATTTGAGTTCACTGAAGCCCAGTCGGAAGCAATCGTCTCTTTGCAGCTTTACCGATTGACCAATACGGATGTGACGGCACTGAGAGCCGAGCAGGAAGAGCTTGCGAAAAAAATCGCCGAGCTTGCGGCCATCCTGGAAAGCGAAAAGAAATTGATTGCGGTGATTAAAAAAGAGCTGAAGGATGTCAAAAAGCGGTTTGCCGATGAGCGCCGGACGAACATCCAGGCAGAGATCGAAGAAATCAAAATCAATCTTGACGTGCTGATTGCCAGCGAAGACGTGATTGTGACGATAACAAAGGACGGCTATATCAAGCGGACAAGCCAGCGGTCCTTTGCGGCCTCCAACGGACAGGATCTCGCCATGAAGGACACTGACAGGCTCCTTGCCCAGCTGGATATGAACACTAAAGATGTTCTCTTGCTGTTCACAAACAAAGGCAGCTACATGTACCTGCCGGTTCACGAGCTCCCGGACATCCGCTGGAAGGATCTTGGCCAGCATATCGCGAACATCGTCCCGCTGGACAGAAGTGAAAACCTCATCAGGGCCATCCCGGTCAGCGACTTTGAACAGAATTTGTTCCTTCTGTTCGCAACGCGGAACGGCATGGTCAAGAAAACGGAATTGAAGCAATACCAGGCGACCCGCTATTCGAAGACATTGACGGCCATCAACCTGAAGGGCGAAGATGAGGTGGTCGACATCCATCTGACCGACGGAAACGCGAGCCTGTTCCTGGCTACCCGCCTTGGCTATGCGCTCTGGTTTGCGGAAGAGGAAGTCAGCCCAATCGGCATCAGGGCAGCCGGGGTAAAAGGAATCAACCTGAAGGAGGATGATTCCGTCATCGCCGGCAAGCTCGTGGAAGACGAAAAGGAGCAGTCTGTCATCCTAGTTACCCAGCGCGGTGCCGTTAAAAAGATGAAGCTGTCCGAATTCGAAATGAGTTCAAGGGCAAAGCGGGGAGTGGTCATGCTCCGCGAATTGAAGGCCAAGCCGCATAAAGTGGCAGGAATGCAGATTGCCAGAGGCGGCGATGTGGTCTTCCTGCTCTCCGAAAAACAAAAACTCGCAACAATTGCGCCGGCTTCCATCAATTACAGCGACCGCTACTCGAACGGCTCTTTCATCCTCGACGAGAACGAAAGCGGCAAGGTAATGGAAGTTTGGAAAACTGAACCGCCAAGGGAATGATATCATTCCTAATTTGAACCTCTGCTATCTGTTTCAGCAGAGGTTTAATTTTTATAAGACAGGGAATATTTAAACGGTTAAAATGCAGGTAGCAAGTCTTATTACACGGCCATGATAGTTGATGCCAATTTCCTGCCATTGTCGTTCAGGCAGCAATCTGATACATTAAATCTTGTGCAGGGAAAATGCTTACAAAAAAAGTGTGAAAAGGAGTTTTGCAATGGAGTTATTCAATAGCATCATTAACTTTTTTAATGACCTACTGTGGTCATATGTGTTAATTGCCGTTCTGGTTTTGACCGGTCTTTATTTTTCTTTTAGAACGAAATTTGTCCAGTTTACATACTTTATTGAAATGTTCCGTGTTATTGCGGAAAAATCCACTGTCTCTGCAGCTGGGAAAAGAGGGCGTTCATCTTTCCAGGCCTTCACCATTTCGGCTGCTTCACGTGTGGGAACAGGAAACCTTGCAGGGGTGGCGACAGCGATTGCAGCCGGCGGACCGGGAGCGGTTTTCTGGATGTGGCTGATTGCCTTCATCGGCGCTGGCTCCAGTTTCGTGGAGAGCACTCTGGCGCAGATTTACAAGGTTAAGGACAAGGACGAGTACCGCGGCGGTCCAGCGTATTATATGGAAAAAGGCCTGAACAAGAGATGGATGGGGATTCTGTTCGCCGTTATCATCACATTCTGCTTTGGACTTGTGTTCAACTCCGTCCAGTCCAATACGATATCGCTGGCGGTCAATGAGGCATATGGCATTGAGCGCTTTTGGGTTGGAATTGTCCTTGCTATACTGACTGCCGCTGTCATTTTTGGCGGGGTTAAGCGTGTCGCATATGTTTCACAGATCATTGTTCCGATCATGGCCGTTCTTTACTTGCTTCTGGCCTTATATATCGTCATCACCAACTTCACAGAGGTGCCAGCGATGATCGGCTTGATTGTCAGCAGTGCTTTTGGCCTCCAGGAAGCGGCCGGCGGAGCTATGGGTGCGGCTGTACTATGGGGAATTAAGCGCGGATTGTTCTCAAATGAAGCCGGCATGGGTAGTGCCCCAAATGCGGCGGCCACAGCTGCTGTTTCCCACCCTGCGAAACAGGGGCTGATCCAGACATTGGGTGTGTTCGTTGATACAATTTTGATTTGTTCCGCTACGGCGTTCATCATTATTCTTTCCGGTGTGTACACTGATCCGGATTTAAACGGAATCCAGCTTACACAGGCAGCTTTAAGCACCCATGTTGGTGCCTGGGCACCATCGTTTATTTCCGTGGCGATTTTCCTGTTTGCCTTTTCATCGATCATCGGGAATTACTATTATGGAGAAACCAATATTGAGTTTATCAAACAAAGCAAACCAGCCATGCTCGTATACCGTTTAGCCGTTGTCGGCATGGTGATGTTCGGAGCGCTTGTAGACCTGGCGGTTGTATGGAACCTCGCCGATTTGTTCATGGGAATCATGGCGCTTATCAACCTTGTTGCCATTACCCTGCTTGTCAAGGTTGCACTGGCTGCCCTTAAGGATTACACAGCACAGCGCAAGCAAGGCAAGGATCCGGTCTTCTATGCTGACAGCATTCCTGGCCTGAAAGGAATCGAGTCCTGGGAGTACCGTCCGCAGGAAAAGAAAAATTCCTGATGCTTTAACCCCCTGATCATGAATCTGGGGGTTTTTCACTGTTTCTATCATACAGTGGGAAGACAAGGGTGCTACATTAAGTACCTGCTCTGCATATTCCTTCCAGTTATGGGCATCTTAAGTGGTAATGGGTATTTAGGAGGGAGCCACACTTGAAGAAGAAATTACTGATTCCATTCGGGATGATTTTCGCCCTTTCATTATCAGCCATTACAGGTGCCTACGCAACGGAAGATAAGAAGGAAAAAAAGACGCCGGCATACAAAGCAATCAAGCATAAACAGGATGTTACCGGCGATGGCAGGGCAGACTATGTGACGCTAAACGGCAAACCTTATGATGAAGATCCTCATTTTTTAAAAGAAATTCTGCTAAAGGTGAAAACTTCCGAAGGCAAAAAATTCAACATAAAATTTGAAGGAGGCCATCAGCCCAAAGTCGTTATTGGAGACTTGAATGGCGATTCGGTGAATGACATTCTTGTCAGTGCTAAAACTGGGGAAGGCAGCGACACATCCCACTATCATTTGTACTCCTTTAAAAATGGCATTGAAACCGACTTGGGAGTTCCGGATCCGCTAACGGTCAGCAGCCAGTTCCAGGAAGATTACCAGGCATTTTTAAAAATTGAAAACACGAACGAATCCTATTCCTTTGACCTGGCCTCCCGGAAAAGAGAATACAATTCGCTAGGGCTTTATCAAAATGGAAAACTGAATGAGCCGATGGAATTGCAGGTCATGCCTTACAGTTCGCTGAAACCGGTGATCCTCGAAGGCGGAAGAAAAGGGCTTAGAGGTGTACAAAGATTCTGCGGGGCGGGGAGCAAGGATACCATTGGCTATATCCATTCTGTCTGGGTGGATGATAATGGGGAATGGACGCTCGCCGGCACAGAAGTGAAACAAGTAAAAGAAGACAAGTAGGCGGATGTCACAGAAAGAG
Source organism: Mesobacillus campisalis (assembly GCF_000986785.1). Taxonomy (GTDB): domain Bacteria; phylum Bacillota; class Bacilli; order Bacillales; family Cytobacillaceae; genus Mesobacillus_B; species Mesobacillus_B campisalis. Next base: position 9,058 of record NZ_LAYY01000004.1, read on the forward strand.
GACGATAGCATAGGATATGGTAAGTATGTCAGCAATGCCTGGGAAGGAGAATTCTTACCATGACTGAATTTAACCCTGAAAAACTTCATGTGACCTTTGAGCCTCCCACAACCAGTTTTAGTCCGATACAGGGGAGAAAATATACATTGACTCACAGCGATGAAACGGGAGAGCTATTTCTTGCTGTCGGCAAGCGGTATGATCTCGATGCCATTGATCAAAAACTGCGGGATGAAGTCCTGGCTGAATGGAAGACCAGAAATGGGGAATATGTGCTGATGGGGAAGGTTCATATTAGCACAGGTGAATTTGATGAAAAGCTGGCCAAAATCCGCTACATGATTTTCAAGAAGGAAATGAATTTGGCCCTCACCGGCATGGTCTATGGCGACCGTGAGTTTTACGTCCACAACCCCTGGCTGCTGGACAGTCCCATCCTTGTGCATTTCGAATCCGTTTACCCGGAATATAATGAAGTCCTGTACTTTGGAACACCAAGATACTACCTGGCATCAGCTACACCCAGGAGAGTGACGACGAGAACACAGGTGTAAGGAGGGTATATTCCACCGGAAACCCCGGGCAACGTGAATGGTTGCTCGGGATTTTTTTTAGGAGCAATCGAACAGGCAAGTTTAAAATAAACGGAGATTTTTCGGTTATATCCAGAATGATACACGTTTTGTGGTAAATAAGGGGAGGTTTTCCGGTTATACAAAGCAAAATAACCCATTTTTGCATTTTTCGGGTCAATAGGCGGAATCTCTCCGTCTATTTAAGCTTTTTTAATCATTAATTTGTAATAAGAGAAGTTTTTCCGTCTATTTTATTAGCCCAGGTGTTTAACCTCATCCGCCAACCGAAAAGTGATGACCCTCTTGATTCCAAGTCCGGGAATCAGCTATATTTTATCTCCACTTCCGTTAACCAAGGAAGGATTCACGCATTTTTATGTGGAATTTTTACATAGATAAAGATTGATTATGGGGGTTGGAGTATGGCTGAGGAAAAAATTGTGATTGGGGCAGGGACGAAGTATCCGCTGAATGGTATGCTGACCCTACCTGAGGAACGGAATGGACTGTTTCCTGCCGTTGTATTGGTTCAAGGCTCGGGACCCAGCAATATGGATGAACAGATTGGGGAGAACCGCCCTTTCAGGGACATTGCCGAAGGGATGTCGCGGAAAGGGATTGCCGTGGTGCGGTACGACAAAAGAACCTTTGTATACGGAAAGCAAATGAAAGACGACCCCGGGATGTCGGTAAAGGAAGAAACCGTCGACGATGCGATTTTGGCTGCTGAATTTCTTCGCAATGATGCAAGAATAGATGAGAACAGGATATTTATCATCGGTCATAGTCAGGGGGGCATGCTGGCCCCGAGAATTGATGCAGAAGGAGGGAATTTCGCTGGCCTGATTATCATGGCGGGTTCTCCGCGCAAATTGGAAGAAATCATTATGCACCAAAATCACATGCTGTTAAACTCCCTGAATAGGTTTTTAAGATTCATTGTAAAAAAACAAGTAAACGGATTAGCATCCAAGTTTGAAAATATATATGATTTAAGTGATGAAGAAGCAAAGTCTGCCAAGGTGATTGGCAAATACATGCGGGCCTACTACTTTAAAGAGATGGGTGAATATCCAACAGTCCAATATCTTCGTGAAATGGATAAGCCGGTGTTGATCCTGCAAGGGGAAAAGGATGTACAATCTTCCCTGGAAAAAGATTTCGGTGGATACCAGGAAATCCTGAGTGGAAAAAGCAATGTGACATTCAAGCTCTACCCCAATCTGAATCATCTGTTCATGCCTGCCGTATATGGAAACCTCCTGAAAATAAAAAAAGAATACAAGGTACCACAGCATGTCGACCAACAAGTTATTAAGGACATTTCAGACTGGATTCTTTCCGTCTAGGATGTGTTTATTCCATTTATTGAAAATTGATGCTGTCGACTAGGCAGCATTTTATTATTTCTTAAAGGGGAGGATGAATCATAAAGGAGGGATCCATTTTGTTTAAGTCCAAAATAAATAAGTCAAAAATTTTTATTAGGGGCAAGACAAAACTTATCGCCGATAAAAATATTCGATTATTAAATCTTCATATTAACAACAGTGCAATCAAAATAGTTTCCAATGACAGGAAAGTTGATTTGAATATCTTGCTGCCGATTCCGAAACCGTTCGATAAGATTGTGGAGCACTCTTTGTATTATAATATCGAATCATCTCCATATCTTAAGAGAGACATTGTTATTGAAAATATAGACTTAACAGATAACCATATTTCTGTGGATAATGATAGATATATTTGCCATGCAGCTGTTTTGGACATAATGGAGTATTCAGGAGACCAAGCATACATAAACCTGATTGTTTCCCTTTTATCCAGTACAGGCGATGAGTTTGAGGCTCGAATGTTTCTATATGTGAAAGTGGAAGAAAATTTGGAAGAAACGTTTTTAAATAGTTTCCACATACGAAGGCATAGGAAAAAGAGCAAAATAGTTCCTTCAACAGGGGAAGCCATTCCGGTAACAGAGTTATCAATAGATAAATTTGTTGCCAACCCAATTTGGGAGTTGGCACTAGAGGAAGAAGCATTGGAGTTCCAGGATGAAACATGGGTAAAACCAGCAAAAACCAATAATTTTACGAAAGAATTGAATGGTTCATTTGTTTTGGGTGAATTAATGACAAACGATGCCATCAAATTTCCAATGATCTGTAATATTGAGATGATAAAAGAAGAAGTAGTGATAAGTTCGGTTATGTTGTATGAAGAGAGGGAGAAGCAATATTATGCTTTAGAAGATAAACTGAAAACAATTGACTTCCCCTTATCCTTCAATATTAGCCTTATGATATATGGGGATAATAAGTCATTAAAGTTCATTGCGGAGAAAGTGGATGTCTATAAAAATGAGATAATTACAGCATTTTAATTTTTAGGCCCCCAATAACATGGCTTTTCAAAGAAAATTCACCTATTCATTTGATAAAAAAAGGGCACCATAGTAGTAATTAAAACTTTGGAGTCCAAATTATGCACATAGTATTTAATGCATTATTCCTTTTGGCGGCTATTAAATGGGGAGATTGGAAAAGATGGAAGGTTTATTATCCAACCATCTTGTTCCTGATTAGCATTGATTCGATTAAAAACTTCCTGCTCTATAATCATATGATGTGGACTTACCAGGAAGTATTCTTTGGAAAAGCTCTGCTGCAAAATCATACGGTTATCAACCTTATGATCATGGTGGTTGTATACCCGGCGACAATTTTGATTTATCTTGGCCGTTTTCCAAAAGAAACGTGGAAACAAATACGCTGGATATCCATTTGGATTTCAGTTTACTGGATTGTTGAGTATATTAATTTAAAGTATTTAGACCTCATCAATCATCATAATGGCTGGAACATGTGGTGGTCTTTATTGTTCCTCTCTGTCATGTTTCCGATGCTTAGGCTTCACCATAAAAATCCTCTCCTGGCATGGGTATTATCCGTCCTATTTACTGTATTTTTGTGGAATGCGTTCAATGTTCCAATTGAAATATTAAAATGACATGTAATAGATTAGCTGGTATGTTTTGGTAAATTATTTCCTTTTTGGTCAATGCGGTATAGATTGCTGGCAGACCCTTTTTTTGTTTTGCTCTCATTCCTGGTTCCAATTTAATGTGTAATTTAATGAGAAAAGAAAATACTACCAATAAATAAAAATTGGGAGTGCATGGCATGATTGTCCTGAAGATTTTGCTGATTTACCTTGTGACCATTGCAACGATGAGGGTTATGGGCAAATCCTCGATTGTACAGATGACACCATATGACCTTGTGGCAATTATTATTGTTGGGACAGTCGCTTCCGAGCCGCTCATTAGTACAGAAGTTTGGCCGAGCCTTATTGCGCTGGCTGCCATTGCGGGACTTCATATTGCTTTTTCCTATTTGACCCTCAATCAAATCGGCAACCGTTTTTTTCTAGGAGAGCCAACTATTTTGATCAAAGACGGTGAAATCCTTGAGGATTCCCTTGAGAAATCCCATCTTTCCGTGTCCCAGATGCTGTCCATACTGCGAAGCAAAGGGTTCCCAAAAGTCTCGGATGTCGAATATGCAGTACTTGAACCGATAGGGGAGATTAGCATCATTCCTAAGCCTGCCAACTCCCCCGTAACGATTGAACACTTGAATCTTGAATATACGGACGAGGGGATGCCAATTAGTGTGGTAATCGATGGCCGAATACAGAAGCATAACCTTAGGTTGCTAAATTTATCTGAAGAATGGCTTTTGCAGAAGCTTGTGGATCGCAACCTAAGTCCAAAGGATATCATTTATGCCTATGTAACGGATAAAACAAAAATGCTCATTATAAATTTACGGCTGCAAGCAAAACAGAAACCTGACGAAGATAAATAAAAGGTAGCATATTGATTAGTTTGGAGGCTAGATAAGTGGTCTCCTTTGATAGTGATTTAGATAACGACAAATAGAATCTTACTAAAAGGGGGGGACAGGATGAACCGCCCTTTCTTTGTTCTGTTTTTTTACAATAGAATGATTATAATCCATATTTTAGAAACCATAATACGAGGTGATACTATGACAATTTTGGAAGTCAGTGAAATTATGCTCCGGTCATTCGCTGCATTTACCATTTTATTTATTGGGGCACGGATACTAGGGAAGCAGACCATCTCGCAAATGACCATATTTGATTTTATTGCGGCCATCACCTTGGGCGGAATAACCGCCAACTTGGCATCAAATACTAAAATAGCGGTTCATCACCCAGTGATTTCTTTCTCGACCTTCGTTTTGATTATATTTACTATGGCCATTATTTCCTTGCGAAATAAAAGGGGACGAAAATTATTTGCGGGTGACCCTACTGTTGTTATTGAAAATGGGAAAATACTCGAATCCAATATGAAGAAAATGCGTTATACCCTGGATTATTTAAACCAGCAATTAAGGCAAAAGGATGTGTTTGATATTGGGACAATCCAATTTGCCTTGGTTGAAACGAATGGAAATCTTAGTGTGTTAAAGAAACCGGAATATAGGACCCCAATTAATAAAGACTTTTCTATTCATTTAAACTCGCAAGAAAGACTCCCGATTGAATTAATTATGGATGGAACCATTATCAATAAGAATTTAGCGGATAATAACCTTTCACATCGATGGTTATACTCTGAATTAAATAAGCGCAAGGTTCAACCAAAGGACGTTGTCTATGCTGTCCTGGCTCCCAATAATAAAGTGTACCTGGACATCTACAGGGATCAAATTGATTCCCCGGTTGACCGGGAATAAAAAACTAAACAGAAAAAGGAAGTGCACACCCAATGGAGCTATTTCCGGTAATCCATACAAATTTTTGGGATGCCATTATTGCAGTGCCAGTGGTAATGGTGATTACCCAAGCAATAAAAGCAGGTTTGAAAATACCAAAGAAGTTTGTACCTCTAGTGGCTTTGTTTCTGGGCCTGTGCATTTCAATTTTTATCAGCCATCGGCATCACCTTGTTGCTGGTTTTTTTATGGGCTGGTTCTATGGATACGGAGCTATAGGAAATTATGCCGCGCTGAAAACATCCATTAAAGCCTATAGAGGTGGAAAATAGTCAGCCTCTTGGAGTTGAGTACGGTAATTATTTATAGGATTGAATGACAAATGTGGATGGTCAATAGGGGAGGCAGATAGGCACATGCAGGCACCGTTTTACATATAGTATGAAAAATAGTGTATAGAAAGGTGTACGAATATGACTTCTTGTGTGGTTAATGTATATTACTTGAAGATAAATAGCATTTCCGGGAATGGTTCAATCACGATTGGGGAAGCTGCTCATAATAGTCATACGGCAAACAGCAAATCACAGGGGACCAATTCGTCATTTGGAGATTATTCACCATCGGATGCATTGATGGAAAACTTGTTGAATGATCCTGATTTAAATGATCAGTCCGATTTAGGAAACGTAGATTCTACCAACATTAATAAGGAAGGTCACCCAGTAGTGCCATTATAGAAGCAAAAGGAGTATTTTTATGCCATACCAAATTAACATTTTTAATTTAAAGGTAAATGGGGCCAATCAGAACGGCAATATTGACATAGGACCAACCGTACACAACAGTCATACGGCAAACAGCAAGTTTATTGGCGCGAACTTTTCCATGGGTGATTTTTCACCGCCCTCAGCTGTGCAAAACTCCGGGAACTTGGATACTGATGTTAGTGACCAGGGTCAGATTGGCAACCCTTCTATGCCTGTCGCCAATCAAATTTAAGGGAGAGCCAGCATGGACAAAGAAAAAATCAGGGAATGGCTGGAAATTACCAATCAAGGCGGCAAGAATGATTTCTGGACTCAGGTTTTAAAGAGTAAACATCCAGAAGCATTTATTGATCGAACGGAAAATTGGCCAGCCATTAATGTCTACCAGGATGGCCAATATAATTATATAATAGTTGAAATACCGGGAGTACGGGCGGAGAATCTTTATCTTAAATTGCTGTCAAAAATAACAATTGCGAATCTCCGGAAAAAGACCCCCATACCTTCCGGAAGAAATGGAATTGAAAAGAGAAAGTCATTACGGTGACTTTGAACGCATCATCGAACTGCCGGAAGAAACATCTCCCCATTTAATCACCATTTACACGCACTTGGGCTTATTGTATATCTCTTATCCACGCTCCGAAGCGTCGGTCGTCACCATACCTGGTTATTGAAACGGGTAATAGGACCTTAAGGGCTGGACAAAAAAATCTGCTGAATTTAAGCAGGTTTAAGTCATTGGTCCTCCTCCATCTCCTCCTGATCCAGGTGGGATCATAAAGACATCTTTCTTAGCTCTTTCGCTTTCCGACATCGCATGCTCCATGGTATCATTTCCTTCGGCGGGAAGGCCCATTGTCTTTTTGCGGTCCAGATAGAGAACGAAGGGGATAAGAATGAATAATGGGGCCAGAATTACGAGCCAAATCATAAAAACGCCTCCTTTGAGTAGTTCAAATCCATATTTGCGTTGGTGCTCCTGCTAATTCAAATGCTAAAACATGGTTAAATCTTACTATTTTATGAGTGTATTTCCTTTTAATGTAATTATAAAGCAAAAAAAGACCGAAAAGTCGGTCTTTTTCTTGATTTAAAGGTATTTTTTTAAAGTATCCTGAAGTGTGCCTTTTGTTTCAGCATCTTTTTCGAAACGGATTCCAGAGTGCACCATTTTTCTAACCAGTTCCGGACGAAGGCCGGTAATGATGGTTTTACAACCCATCATGGAAACCCCTGCAAGAATCTTTTCAAAGTAATCGATCACATCGGTTTCCATTGTAGCAACGCCTGACAGGTCGATCACCAGAGTCTGGATTCTTATTTTAGCAATTTCGTTCAATACTTTTTCTTCAATGATTTTTATTCTGTACGAGTCGATTGCGCCGATAAGAGGCAAAACAGAAACCGTTTCTCTTACTGGAATAATGGGAACCGATAAATGTTCAACCATTTCCCTTTGTCTAAGCAGCATTTCGTCTTTAAATTTTGAATAGCTGAGAAAAAAGCTGTTAAGAAATTGGTCAATCTGGCTATTAATTCTTTCCTCTAAATCATATAACTCTGAACGGCTGTGCGTGAGGTCTTTTTCCTCGTCAAGGCTGCTGATGATTCTCCACAGCGTTCTTCTGATTGCCTGGACCCATTCCAATTTTAAGGAAAGTGTTAATGAGTGCCCGGCCCATGCAATTCCTTCCTGTTCAGCAAAAGCGACTAACTCTTCATTTTTGCGGTCCACAATATAGTATATTAACTTTCGGGCATTTTGTAATAAATCAATGTTCCCCATCTCTAAAATATGTTTAATTTTGCCGGAAACATTAACAGCTTCAGACAGCAAACTATTTTCAAATTGGACCGAATTGTCTTTGATGTATAGTTTTAGCTCTTCCGCTAAGATATCATTTGTATTCATTTTTACTCCCCCTGTTAATACTCCGATAAGTAAAACAATGTCTTAATTATACCCGTTGATGGCAAATTAAAACCTTTTTTAAACAAATAATTGATGGATGCATCGTTTGAACGCATTCAGTTTCCGCTTTATAATAAAGAAAATTATATAAGGAAGGATTAACCATGTCTAAACATAGAATTTATACAATGAGTTTCGCAAGCGTCTATCCCCATTATGTTGCGAAGGCGGAAAAAAAGGGGCGTACGAAAGCAGAAGTCGATGAAATCATCACCTGGCTTACTGGATATAGCCAGGAAGAGTTAGCAGAGCAGCTGGAAAAAAAGACAAACTTTGAAAGCTTCTTTGCGGAAGCTCCCCAACTGAATCCTTCAAGGGCTTTGATCAAAGGTGTGATCTGCGGCGTCCGAGTGGAGGACATTGAAGAACCTACCATGAAGGAAATCCGCTATCTGGACAAATTGATCGACGAGTTGGCAAAAGGGAAAGCGATGGGAAAGATTTTGAGGAGCTAGTAGTTAACAATAAAGAAACACCAGGACAATTAAAATGATATGTATGAGATAGTAATACCTGAAGAAATTTGCAGCTCCATTACTATCATTATTCAGGGAGGCAGAATCATGACCAACAAACTGATTGTAAAAGAAGAAGTTCTTATCGAGGCAGCTCCTTCGAAAGTATGGGAGGTTCTCATTAAACCGGAGTATATAGCGCAGTGGGATGCCCTTCCCGAAGATTATCCGAGTGATAACATGACAAAAGGAAGCAAGGTGGTTTGGGATAATCCAAGTGGCGGCCAGACAGTCACAACCATCATAAAAGCAGAGGAACTGAAGGAATTAAAGATAGCCTTATATTTGTCGAATTGGGAAGTACAGCCCGAGGAAGGGGATGTAGCCTATCTCTATCAGTTAGAAGACCTGAATGGCCGCACCTTATTAAAAATGGAGATTGGTGATTTCTCCCTTCTGAAAGATGGTCAAAAATATTATGATGCCTCGATAGAATTTGCATTGGAAGCTAAAGAAGTAATTAAAGAATTGGCAGAAAAGCAATAAGTATATTTTACATATAAGGAATCACGAAAACATGAAAGCCACCCGTATTCATCTGCACAGTGAAGAATACGGGTGGCTTTGTTAACTCATGATCTCTATTTTATCGTCCTTATGAATATCTTCCGTCCCGGCTTCTAAAGCGGTTTTGTAATACTGGCATTTATGCTCGATCAGTTCCATGGTCTTCTTAAGTTCTTCCATCTGCGCTTCTACTGTAGCTTTTCGTTCCAGGAACATGTCATATCTTTGCTGGAGCGTGGAATCCCCCTCAGAACACCAATCTATGAAATGTTTAATTTCTTTAATGGGCATTCCCGTGGATTTCAGACATTCAATAATTTTTAGGGCGCCAATATCGGCTGCCTTGAACAATCTTGTTCCGTTGGGTGTCCGTTCCACAAATGGCAATAGACCTTCTTTGTCATAGTAACGCAAAGTATAGGCTGTAAGGTTCAATTCTTTTGCCGCTTCGCTGATTGAATATGTCTTCATCCGTTTTCTCCTCTTCTAAGTAAAAGATAGAGTTTTAGTCGACTCCATGAATGGAGTGGATTTTATCATGGTATTTGATGAATGTCAAAGTTGCTCCAACGGAAAATTCCGCCTTGCTTAAAGCTGATGGCCACCTTTTTTGCTTGGGCAAGATTAGTAGAATAACTTGTGAAATTCCATAAAAAACAGCGAATTGCTTGACCTCGAGTTAACTCTAAGGTTTACCATAGTTTTTGCAAGAGCGGGAAATGAAAAAGCAAGGGAATTTATTCCCATGAAATTGGAGGTTTTTTTATGGTAATTGCTAAAGCACGGGCTGTCGACGGTCCGGACAAACGTTTTCGAGCGGCTGAAATTAAACGGCGTGATCTTGATTTGCATGATGTACTCATTGAAATTAAATATGCAGGGATTTGCCACTCCGACATCCATACTGCTCACGGCGAATGGGGACCGGTGAATTATCCGCTTGTCCCAGGCCATGAGATTGCGGGTATTGTTACCGATATAGGAGCAGAGGTAACAAAATACAAGGTCGGCGACCGGGTAGGGGTCGGATGCATGGTGGACTCCTGCGGTGAATGTGAGAACTGCCGTAAGGGAGAAGAGCAATACTGCCTCAAAGGAAATATCCAAACCTACGCTGGCGTGGACAAATACGGTGAGCCAACTCAAGGTGGATATTCCACCCACATTGTCGTCCAGGAAGATTTTGTTCTCAGGATTCCTGATGGGATCGAGCTTGCCGATGCAGCCCCATTGCTTTGTGCGGGTATCACCACCTTTTCGCCGCTAAATCATTGGAATGCGGGCCCAGGCAAGAAAGTCGCTGTTGTCGGAATGGGCGGGCTTGGCCATATGGCTGTCCAAATTGCCCATGCCATGGGAGCCGAGGTAACGGTTCTGTCGCAAACCCTGAAGAAAAAGGAAGATGGCTTGGAACTTGGGGCCGATTACTACTATGCGACTAGCAATCCTGGAACATTCGGGAAACTTGCCGGAACTTTTGATTTAATCATTAATACTGTTAGTGCGAAGATTAACATGGATGCTTATCTCGGTCTGCTCACTCTTGATGGTACGCTGGTAAACGTCGGAGCTCCTGCAGAGCCATTGTCACTAAACGTGTTCAATCTTATCGGCCATCGCCGCTCCTTTGCCGGTTCCATGATTGGAGGCATCCGCGAGACTCAGGAAATGCTCGATTTCTGTGCAAAACATAGCATCGTTCCAAAAATTGAAGTGATATCGGCCGATCAGATTGACGAAGCCTATGATCGGGTTTTAGCATCAGATGTGAAATACCGGTTTGTGATAGATATAGGAACAATGTAAGGTGGTAAGTTCGGAAAAGCAAGGTGTCCCAGGTTTTGGGGACACCTTTTTTAATTATCAACTTCAAATACATTGATTTAACTATTTTTATAGGATATCTTAAAACAGGATTATTTATATGTACTTCAAACCATGTGTCTAAACCTTATGCTGAAGGAATAACTAGAAAAAGTAAGAAGGGTTCAATATGGCAACATTGCTATTAATCATTATTTATTTGGCTTTTATCAGCCTGGGGCTGCCTGATTCATTGCTTGGTGCCGCTTGGCCTGTGATGCAAAGCGACCTGGGTGCGCCGCTGGAAATGGCAGGATTCCTGTTTATGACGATTGCGGGTGGTACGATTCTTTCAAGTTTGGTTAGCGGGAAGGCCCTCAAGCGGTTCGGGACCGGGAAGGTAACCTTTTTCAGCACGTTAATGACGGCAGGGGCTATACTGGGGTTTTCTTTTGCGCCTTCTGTTATGTGGCTGTTTCTATTCGCCATCCCTCTTGGATTGGGGGCTGGAGCCATTGATGCGGGATTGAACGATTATGTAGCGGCACATTACAAAGCCCATCATATGAGTTGGCTCCATAGCTTCTGGGGAGTGGGAGCTACTCTAGGGCCGGTAATTATGGCCCAGTATATTGCGGGGCAAAATTCCTGGAGCAGCGGGTATTTTGTCATTGCCGGAATTCAATTTGTGCTCGCGGTTATCCTTTTGTTCACATTGCCTTTGTGGGGCAAAGTGAAAAGCAGCCAAAATGTTAGCCAGGATAAGCAGGGCAGGAAGGAAAGCTTGGGTCACGAGGAACAAGAAAAGAAAAAACCGCTGCAAATAAAAGGAGTCAAACTGGCTTTGGCATCCTTCCTGTTTTATTGCGGCGTTGAAGCTACCATGGGCCTTTGGGGGAGCAGCTATTTGGTGAATATCAAGGGACTGACGGCGGCAGATGCGGCACAATGGGTGTCCCTCTATTACGGCGGGATTACCATTGGCCGGTTCGTTACCGGCTTTATTACTTTTAAGGTGAATAACGTCACCCTTATACGGGCGGGACAGATTATAGCCCTTTGCGGCACCATCCTCCTGTTGCTGCCATTGCCATCCATTTTCGCGCTCGCAGGCTTTATGCTAGTTGGGTTTGGGCTGGCCCCGATTTTTCCATGCATGCTGCACGAAACGCCGGCCCGCTTTGGGAAAAAGCACTCTCAGACGATTATGGGCTATCAGATGGCGGTTGCCTATACAGGCAGTACCTTCTTGCCTCCTCTAATTGGGTTCATTGCCTCCCAGTCAACAATACAAACCTTGCCATTATGCATGGTTGTCTTCGTCGCTGCCATGTATCTGAGCACTGAAAAATTGAATCAGAGGGATGGTTCTCCCGCCTCACTTTAACATTGCATTGGCAAGAAAAGCCTATCGAATCATTCATTGATTGTCTGAGGGAAGATTAAGTTTTATAGATTTTTTATGGAATCTCCAAACATGGGGATTCCATTTTTTTAAGGTTCATTTAAGGTACGGCCAATTAAGCGTTAAGGTTGGGGCGGTATCATGGAGGTATGACAAAGGAGATGGAGGAAAAAGATGTCTGCCTATATTATTGATACAAAACAATTGACGAAGAGGTTTGGAAAGTTTGTCGCCGTTGAGGGAGTCAACTTACATGTCCCGCAGGGCGGGATTTATGGGTTTCTTGGCCCGAATGGAGCCGGAAAATCGACGACCATCCGCATCCTGCTTGGCCTGATAGGAGCTACAAAAGGGGAGGTTCATATATTCGGGAAGTCCATCAAGGAAGAGCGGCTTGCGATTTTGCAGAGGATTGGCTCGATGGTGGAAACTCCTTCTTACTATGGGCATTTAACGGCTTTTGAAAACTTGGAGATTACCAGAAGAATCCTTAACGTCGACAAAAAAGAAATTGCACGAGTACTCGAAGTCGTGAAACTAACGGACGTACAGAAAAAAGCAGTAAAGAAGTTCTCCCTTGGGATGAAACAGCGGCTTGGAATCGCCCAGGCTCTTTTGGGTAGCCCGGACCTCCTGATCCTCGATGAACCAACCAATGGCCTGGATCCTTCCGGCATTATCGAAATTCGCGAGTTGATCAAAAGCTTGCCGAAGAATTACGGCATCACGGTGTTGCTGTCCTCTCATATTTTAAGTGAAATAGAATTAATGGCGACCCATGTCGGAATCATCCATAGCGGAAAATTGCTGTTTCAGGGATCGATGGCTGATCTACAGGATAGGCAAAACGCGGTTATCGAGATGGTCGCTGAACCGAGAAAGGACGTTGAAACCTATTTAACCGAAGTTGGGGTTCCCTTCAAAGGGGATGAAAGCTATCTTTATGTAGATTCAGGCGTCCAACCGGCGAAATTAAACCGTGAGCTGATCCTGAACGGCTACGATGTCCACCGGCTGGTGATGAAACAAGATTCCCTTGAAGAAATCTTTCTTTCCGTTACGGGACAGGAGGGCAGAGGATGAAGCTGCATACCTTGATATTCCTGGAATGCTACAAGCAGAAAAAAGGATTGATCTGGCTGTTTTTGCTCGCCATTCCTGCCGGGACGACGATGGCCATGTTCCTGGATTTCCAAATCCGTTATGATTACCTTCTCGATACGGCAGGCCTTGGCCAAACATCTTGGGACTTATTGCTGATGGAAAACCATCGGGTGCTTGGATGGGGAATGTTTTTGCCCATGTTTGTTGGCATTATTTACGCCATCCTTTACCAGGTGGAGGAATCACACAACAGTTGGAAACAGCTTTTAAGCTTACCCGTCCGGCGGGAAGAATTTTATCTTTCCAAATTTGTGGCAGGCTGGTTTTTTAGCGTCCTGCTGATTGTCCTGAATGTCTTGGGCCTGATGCTGGTTGGTTTTATAATGGACTTTCCGGAGGCTATGGAATGGAAAAGTTATGGCATCTATGCGGGAAAACAAATTGTGATGATTTTAGCCGTCGCAGGTTTTCATAATTGGCTGAGCTTTTCTTTTAAGAACTCCGTTATTGGAATTGTCATCGGATTTGCAGGAGTAATCTTATCTTCCATCGTTATTTTTATGTTTCCTGAATGGGTAAAAATCTACCCATATGCCTACACGTTTTATACAGATGGGTATGATGGAGGGAACCTGGCGGAGATGTTCTTTTATAATGGTGTCCTGCTGGTCGTTTTCTTTGGATTGGGTTTGTGGCAATTTAAACGAAGAGATGTGCTGTAGGGAGGGGAAATCACGATGAAGACAATGATATTTTTAGAATTCTATAAATTAAGGTGCACGCGGATCGTGTTGACGACAACAGTACTAACGCTGTTTGCCCTTTTGCAGGGCTGGCAATTTGCCAAACTGGACCGGGCAAGAGAAGCTGAGGATATCTTTCGCGCCTTTTTGTATCAGGGAAGCATGTCCGTGTACAGCTGGCTGATTTTCCCGCTGATTATTACGGTTGTGCTCGCGATGATGGCCAGGTTGGAGCACAGCCAGAACGGCTGGAAGCAGCTATTGGCTTTGCCGGTGTCAAGGGGTGTGGTTTATGGAGCGAAATTGCTCGTGGGGATGACAGTCATCTCCTACAGCCTTATTCTCCTTTATGCCGGGTTGATTGTCGCTGCCCATTTCCTGGGCGTGGACAATATTCCTTACCTATGGATGATGAAGCGATTGCTTGTTTTATTTCTTGCTTCCCTTGCCATCATCGGTATCCTCTTTTATTTGAGCTTCCAGTTTGCCCATGTTGCTGTCCCAATGGCCGTTGGGGCTGGGCTGGCCTTTCCTTCCATGCTAGTGGCGAATTCGGAGAAGTATTGGATTTTTTACCCGTGGGATTATCCAATTGTCGCCTCAATGAATTATGTGTTTGATATGGGCGGGAATAATCTTCACATGCTAGGTGTTTCCGTCCTTATCTTTTGTACGTTTGTTTTCATAGGATTTTCCAGTTTCTGCAGAAAAGATATACTATAAGAGTAGCAGAAGAAAAGAGGGAATCCTAAATGATGCCATTAACAGGACTTGCTAATAACCGAGTATTGCTTGTAGATGATGAAGTGGAGATTTTGGATTTGCTTGAAACGGTGCTGAGGAAGGAAGGGTTTCAGCAAATCGAAAAGGCCGTAACCGGGCAGGAGGCCATTGCTCTATCCAGGAAACAAAAACATGATGTGATTGTCCTTGATATTATGCTGCCGGATATGGATGGATATCAAGTCTGCCAGGAAATCCGAAAGGGCACGTTTGCGCCGATCATTTTTCTGTCGGCCAAATCGGATGAGATTGATAAACTTCTAGGCCTTGGTATCGGCGGAGATGACTATGTGACGAAGCCTTTCAGCCCGCAGGAAGTATTATACAGGATCAAGGCCCAATTACGCAGATCCGTGTATATGTCGGAGAGCAAAACAGAACACCAAAAAATTATATTTGGTGACATCACTATCCTTCCCGATAAGGGAGAGGTACTTAAAGGGGAGGAGCCGGTGACGCTGACGGCCAAGGAACTTCAATTGCTTGTCTATCTAGCCAGCCATCCCAACAAGATTTTCAGCAAAAGCCGAATTTGTGAAGCGGTTTGGGGCGAGGATTATATCGGCTTTGACAATACCATCATGGTCCATATCCGCAGGCTGCGTGAAAAAATAGAGGAAGAACCGGGCAATCCAAAGTGGATCAAAACAGTCAAAGGGCTGGGATATAAGCTTGAGGTCCGGGGCTCTGCCACATGAAGTGGAAAATCACCGCGCAATTCCTTCTCTTTATGAGCTTAAGCTTATTGATTTCGTTCTTCCTTTTTCTCGTTTTGAATTTTGTTTTTTTATATAGCAATCTGGCTCAGCAGGACCGGATATTCCCTTATCAAAATCCAGCTTCCTTTACATTGGGATTTGCAGGGGAAATCGATTTTGACAATGGGGAGATTTCGATTCCTGCCAAGGATCTGCAGGAACTTCAAAGAGCGGATATTTGGATCCAGGTTTTAGACGAAAAAGGCTCCGAAGTATACAGCAGGTTCAAGCCGGAAAACGTTCCTGATGCGTATACTCCCGCTCAATTGATTCATTATTATAAATACACGGGTGCACTTGAACAATCTACGATCTTTGTTGGAATGCTGGATAAAGGAGGCCGTCAATTAAGCTATATTATGGGCTTTCCAGAAAAAGTGATTGGAAAAACGATTTTTCACTTCCGGACGGAAACGCTTATCCGCGACGGCCTGCTTGTGATTGGAATCGTGATCATGTCGGTTACCCTTATTGCTTTATTGATTGGCTATTTTTTCAGCAAACGCTTGTCAAAGCCTCTTGTCCAGATCATTGAAGGCATTCAAAGCTTGTCCAGGGGGCATTTTCAACATGTCTTTAAGCCGAAGGGGATCTATAAAAATGTATTCCAGAACCTGAATCAACTGTCATCGGCTCTTCAGGCCAGCGAAATTCAACGGATGAAAATGGAAAAGACCAGGGAGGAGTGGGTTGCCAATATTTCACATGATATAAAAACCCCGCTTGCCTCCATAAAAGGGTATGCCGAACTACTTCAGGAATACGAGCTGGAACAGGCCGAAAAGGAGAGATATCTGGATATTATCCAGGATAAGTCTGATTATATTGAAAGGCTTATAGAAGATCTTAACCTAACTTACCGATTAAAGAGCACATCTTTCCCGCTGAAAATGAAACAGGCGGATTTGGTCGAAGTTGTAAGGGAAGCCGTGATTCATGTGTTGAACCATCCATCATTTGAGGACGTCCCTTTACAATTTTCTTCAACGCTGGAAAGATATCCTTATTGGTGTGACGTCGACTTGCTGCAGCGTGCGGTTATGAATTTGATTTTCAATGCTATTGTCCATAATCCGCTCGGTACTACTATTTCAGTGGAGATACAAAGAGCAGGAAATTTCGTCTCCATTCTCATAGAGGACAATGGGAAAGGCATTGCCCCGGATGACATAGCGAAACTATTCACCCGCTACTATCGCGGAACCAATACAGGGAAAACCCATAAAGGAAGCGGTTTGGGACTTGCAATCGCGAAACAGGTCACAGAAGCACACGGCGGAAACATAACCGTTGAAAGTGAAATCGGTCAAGGCACAAGGATTTCATTATCTTTACCTTTAAAGGGTTGTGTGAGGACGAAGGAATAGGAATTGAATCAATGGGGAAATTACTCTTAACTGAAATAAGGGGGGAGGCCCATGGATACAATTAAGCCAATAAAAGTAGGTTCGACCAAATCCAGTACACATGAAAAACTTACATCAGCCGAAATGGGAAAACTTTGGGCAACCTATATGGGCAACAGTATGTCAAATTGCATCTTAAGTTATTTCTTCCACCACGCAGAGGATAAGGAAATCAAAATCCTATTAGAGAACGCACTAAAATTGACGGAACAATTCATGAAAGCCATCAAAGAAATATTTAAAAAAGACAATTTCCCCGTACCTATAGGTTTTAATGAGAATGACGTCAATCTTGGTGCTCCAAGATTGTTTGAGGATGAGTACTATGTCCATTACTTAAAGTATACGGCGAAAGCAGGTATGAGTATATATAATGTAGGTATACCCATTGTTTATAGAAAGGATGTAAAAGATTTTTTCACCTATTGTATGGAATCCGTTATGGACTTAATGGAGCAGATAAAAGAAATCCAAATGGATAAAGGATTAATAATTAAGCCGCCTATCATTCCAATTCCAGAAAAGGCTGAATTCGTCCAACAGGATTTTCTAAATGGATTCTTTGGGCATATTCGTCCTATGCATGCACTTGAAATTGCCCATTTTTACGATAATATTGAAAATAACGTTACAAGTAAAGCTCTTATCATGGCTTTCGCCCAAGTCGTGAAAGATGAAAAGATTAGGCATTTGTTTGAAAAAGGAAGAGACATGACAACGGCAGATATTGAACATTTCATGAAAATGCTACATAACGAAAACCTGCCATCGCCATCTTTTTTGGACGATCTGGTTACTTCGTCAACATTTTCACCGTTTTCGGATAAGCTTATGTTATATCATAAAATGGATATGTTCTCTTTGAAAATAAGAGCTTTTGGGAATTCAGTGGCAGTAAACGGAAGGCATGACATTGCGTTGCTTTATGGTAAATCGCTCATGAAAATAACGACATTCGTAGAAAGTGCAGCAAAAATCATGGTTGAGAAAGGGTGGATGGAACAGCCACCGCAAGCCGCGGACAGGGGACATCTGGCCTCTAACTAGAACAGCCTGGAATACCCATATAGAAGGGACTTCCAAGGTAAAGATTGCTTAAGTAAAGAGGAAGGCAGCCATCATCTGCAATGGCTGCCTTCCTCTTTACTTCATTCCTAATGCCTTTTTGGTCGCCGGCCCGACAATTCCATCCGCCTTCAGTTTCTTGGCTTTTTGAAATTTCTTGACGGCTGCTTCTGTTGCTGGTCCGAATACTCCGTCTATTCCCTTTGTGCTATAGCCTTTGTTGGTGAGGATTCGCTGCAGGTTCCTTACTTCGGCACCTCTCATCCCTTTTTTCAGGACGGTGCTTGATGAAGGTACACCTGTAACTGGAAGGGAAGCGCCTCCTGAAACTTTATATCCATTTGCGGCTGCGATGGAATTAAAGGAGCTTTTGGAGGTGGTGATAATAACCGGCGTATTTACACTCACCTGGTTATAAAGCCATTCCACTTCCTCATCGTACATCCTGATGCAGCCGCCGCTCACATATCCGCCAATAGAATTAGGGTTGTTATTGCCATGGATAGCATAGGTAGTTCCCCAGGTACCTCTGGCATTGAGGCCAAGCCAACGGTTTCCAAGGGGATTCCTTGGGTCGCCTCCAGGGATATTCCCGCTGTAATAAGGACGATTCTTAATCTTGTTGACGACTTTGAATTTGCCCTCCGGGGTGTAGGAAGGCTGCCTGCCAGTCCCCACTTTAAACGTTCTTACCAGCTTACTCTGTTTGTAATAAGCCAGCTGGTTGTTCGACTTGTTGATGATGATGAATTCCCCGCCAGCCGCCTCTGCGGGTGCCTCAAAGAACACCAGTGATACTAGAAGCATAAAAGCGATAAAGATTTTCTTCATTCCCCATCCCCCCAGTTTTATATTTGCAAGTCCCGTATTGCTGGAAGCAGGGAGGGACGTGCTTTATATAAAACGTTTATTTATACAAAATAGACTCCTCCACACCTTAATAGTTACATATTTTACCTTTTAATGGGCATATTTTCTTTCTTGTTTTTATGACAAAGGACCTGTTAAAATGTCGGTATTTGTAAAGGGAGGAAAATAATCCCGAACTCTGACCGTACAAATTATATTGAATTAAAAATAATTTACATCAAGGTAATTGACATTACTTTGTGGCCGTGATACATTTATCTCGAATTAAAAGTATTTTAAATTGAAATGTTTGGTACGGATAAGGAATTTAAGCTGAGATCCGGCATAAAGGTATTTTTATGGAAGAAAGATAGCAGACTAATAAAAGCTGCTTAGGATTCTAATTTATTTATGGAGGTACAGGAAATGGGTTTTCTCTCCAAACTATTTGGAAATTCGAAAATAAAGGAGAATGAAAAAATGGAAAAGGTTAAATTAGCGGTAATTTTCTACAGTATGGGTGGAACCAACTATCAGCTGGCAAAATGGGCTGAAGAAGGAGCAAGGGAAGCTGGCGCTGAAGTCAGAGTCCTAAAAGTGGAAGAACTGGCTCCAGAATCGGTTGTCCAGGGAAATGAGGTCTGGAAGGCGACAACAGAAGCAACAAAAGATGTTCCAGTGGCTAAGGGCGATGATATCGAATGGGCGGATGCGGTGATTTTCAGTGTGCCAACACGCTTCGGCAACATGCCTTCCCAAATGAAGCAATTCCTTGATACTCAAGGCGGACTATGGGCAACTGGCAAAACCGTCAACAAGGTCGTGAGCGCGATGACGTCTGCCCAAAATCCGCACGGCGGCCAGGAAGCAACTCTTCTGTCCCTCTATACATCAATGATGCACTGGGGAGCGATCATTGCGACTCCTGGCTATACTGATCCAGTCATTTTCGGCGCAGGCGGCAACCCTTATGGAACAAGCGTCACCGTAAACGAAGACGGCAAAATGATCGAAGACGTTGAAGCGGCCGTCAAGCACCAGGCAAAACGCACCGTAACCGTAGCAGAATGGGTCAAAAAAGGAAAGTAAGCAAGGGGACGGTTTCTGCATCAATAACAGATGAACAAGCATGGGGAGTTCCCCATGCTTGTTCGTGTTCCGGACCTCCCTATGCTTCAGGGCTTAGTCCGTAAGATAGAGGCTGGAGTGTAATTTGTCGGAATCTTGCTTCTATTAGCACATTTACATTGCCTTCCAGAAACAGGCACAATGATAGTAGTTCGGATTCCGAATAAAATTGCAAGCGGGAGGATAAATGATGAATAAAAAGCAATTATGGAAGGTGTTAAGCTCGGCAGCATTGGCTGCATCCATCCTTGTTCCCCAGGTGGGTTTTGCGGAGGGAGCAAAACCGATTACGGAAGAGACCCCATCTGTAAAGGGCTATATTGATTACGAGGAGCTGAAACAAAGGCTAAGCCAAATCGAGAAGGCTTCCAATGGACTCGTACAGGTGGAATCAGCGGGGAAAACCAATCAGGGAAGAGACATCTTTAGTGCCCGGGTTGGCCAGGGGGATAAAGTGGTTTTGGTCCAAAGCGAGATTCATGGAAATGAAAAGACAGGAACAGAGGCTCTGTTAAACATTCTGCAATATTTGGGCTCCAGCCAGTCTCCCGAAGCAAAAAAGATAAGGGAAGAACTCACCATTGTGGCTATTCCGATGATGAATGCGGATGGATCCGAATTGGACAGGCGCGGCAATGTCATGAGCTGGGAGGAAGTGGTTGAAGACTTCCCGCAATTGCAAAACGCAAGGCCTACCTGGAATTATTATAACCGGACCCTTCAGGGAGATGACTACACCTCAAACCCTGGTTTCGATGTAAACCGTGATTTTAACCCTGACCTGAATTATGTTCCGAAACCGGAAGACTTCCCTGGTAATTCTTCCACAGCCGGCTGGTATATCACACCGGAGGCACAAACGGTACGGGATGTATACAAGAGCCTGAAAGAAGAGTTTGGGAATGTGGAAGTGTTCATGGACCTGCACCACCAAAACTTCTATACGGTCGAAGGGAGTGACAGGGAAGTCACCATGTCGATCTCGGCCGATTTTGTTCCGGATCCAAACACTCCAAGAGGAGCGAAATATAGTCAGTACGCGGACCAGTTCCGTTTTGACTTTTCACGCCAGCTGAATGTGGCCCTGTATGATGCGATCCAGGAAAAAGGAAATTCAATTTTCACGAATATCACGCTATACGACCAAGACCTGGATCTTCCAGGAACGGCCCTGGGCGCATTTTCCCTGAACGGCAGCGGCATCGTCATCTTTGAGGTGAAGGGACAAACCCAGAACTTTGGCCAAAAAATGAAAGGCCAGCTGGTTAAAACCGTCGAAACCGGCCTCATGGGCGTGATGAATGGAGTCGCAGAGGGCAGCGTGTATGAGTTGAATCCTGAGGATTATCACGAGATTCCAAATAGAGTGAGGAAGTAGTACTCCAATAGCAAAAAGCTGGCCGAAGAGATTTGGCCAGCTTTTTTGCTATTCTATGTACCCTTAGCCTGCAAGCAATTTTAAAAACATAATTTTGATGGTTTTGAATCTTTTTCCAGCGACCTCCGTATTTATTGCTAAACACTTGATTTTTGAGAGGGGAAAAAGATTATGTCTGAAAAAGGTTGTATAAAATGCGGAAGCCAAGATGCGGGAGAGAAGGAAGTGGCCATGACGGGCACTGGGCTTTCCAAGTTATTTGATGTCCAGCATAACCAGTTTATTGTGGTATACTGCAAAAACTGTGGGTACTCAGAGTTCTACAATAAAGAATCCTCTGCTTCCTCCAATCTGCTGGATTTATTCTTTGGGTAGAGCAAGGGGACGGTTCTCGCGCATCATAACCTGTATGTATAATGATTCTCCTTTCCATAGATAATATAACGGACATGATAAAGGAGATGATTTTAGTGAAAACAAAGGACGATGTTTCAACCGGTGCTAAGGTCACGAAGGATAACCAAGTTTATGGTACACCAAATAGCAAAGCCAAAAATGGCACCGGCGACTCCCCAAATGATAATGCCGGCGGTAAAAGCAAGGGACTCGGCCATTAATCGGCAGCCAGATTTTTGGCTGTTTTTTTTATGTTTGCACATTATGGAGGGAATTATTATGGAATGTGGTTGGGAGGGCATCGGCTGAAATCCGTATGCACTCCTCATTCGGACTCGGGGAGATGGAAAGGAAGGCATCAAGTCCGAATCCGTGCTTCATTCGGACCCGATTTAAGAGAAATTGCTGTCGTAAGTCCGAATGATATACAAGTCCTGGCCAATGCATTAAATTGTCCATCATCCTTGCTTTTATTGTCCCTGAGCAAATGGTATAATGAGGAGCTTGGGCGAACTACAACTAATGTTCATTGGACGGTTGCTATCAAAGCTTTCGCCAATGAAAACACTTGAGGTGTAAAAAGAATGAACAAACGATGGACAATCGATAAAATTAAAGAGTTTGTTGAGAAAAATTCGGATAGCAAGCTGCTTAGCACAGAATATCACGGATTTTCACAAAAGCTGTTATTTAAATGTGCATGTGGCAGCAATTTTGAAAAGACATTTACAAAGTTCAAAAATAACCATCAGCGTAAATGTGACGTGTGCCAGCCGCCGAAAGCATCGCGCTGACCAGCAAGCGCAATAACAAAGTGCCGATTTGATGAAAAGAGATTGGCGCTTTTTTATATGGAACGGGAGCAGCAAAAAAATCATGAAAAGGTATAAGCTAAAAAATAATTTCAAAGGCTTTAAAAAAGGGACCCAATTTTATTTGGTTGTGGAATCTGAATTTATCGGAATCAAAGAGTTTGTATTGCGAACGGAGGATTTCAAAATCAGAATGGCGATCAATGAAAAGGAGCTCCACAAATATTTTGTTCGGTTTTAAAAGTTAAATACTACCAACTCTTATGCTATTCGATTTTTCCAATAATACCCGATAAAAAGTCGGACAAGAATAATGGAGCTGATTTAATGAGTAAAGCTAAAAGTAAGGGCGGAACAGGGAGAGGCACAGGCAAGAAAGGCTGGAACCGCTGGCAGGCCGGTGCGAAAAAGGCCAAAAGTGCGAAACCTTATAAAAGCAAAGGTGTTAAACATGGGACAAAAACAAGCAATGAAGAGGCCTCAGCAAAAGAGTAACTGCAGTAATAGTAGCTCTGGTGAAAGCGTTAATCCAAAGGGATTTACGCTTTTTTGATGTATCGGAAGCAAGGGGATATATTGTAAAAATTTGAGAAAAATAAAAGTAAAAACAAGGGGGCAGTAATGAGAAGGAAACAAATAACAAGTAGGAAGCATATCTGGCTGATCCTTAGCGTTTTTTTATTAAATATTGTCCTAAAATCTTATCGTCACTTTCCTAAATATCATAAAAACCTTTTATACGTTAGTTTCTTTAATGCCTTATATTATTGGCTTTGTAAACGGCATCTTGTTTGGGAATTCATTCCCTCAGGCATGAACTGGAGGCTAGTTAGATACATACACATCATTATAGTGAGTCCATTATTGGTTCTGGCATTCCTGGCAAAAATCCCAAATTCATTCGGTAAGCAGGCAATATACCTTATTAAGTGGGTCATAACGGCGACAGCAGTTGAATATTACATTTATCGTAAAAAACTGATTCTTTACGCTCATGGGTGGAATGTCTTTTGGTCCGGTTTATTGTACGCAATGATGTTCACCTTCAGTCATCTATTTACCAAAAGGCCGATCGCTACATTATTCCTTTCATTTTGTTCTACCGTTATTTTTATTATAAAATTCAGGGTGCCTTTGAAACGGAAGCACCTTTCAAGGAAATTCGACCGTTTGGTTGATGTTTATTACCACACTTTTTTAGAAGACATAGCAAGTTATTGGAAATATTGACAGGGGCGTTGATCATGGATTAACGTCTTTTTATTTAACAGCTTCCAAGCCGTTTAACATCCATATTCCCTAGTTGAACAATTTTTCTCCGATTGGGGTACATACTAAGAAGAAGCTTAGTTTTATCTTGAGGAGGTTATTTCATGGAACTGGAATCAAACAATCGGGAAGCAGTCGAAGGCCTGATGAATGGAGCCGGAGGTATACAATTAAAAAATGTAAGTGACCAGGTAATAGTCATTACGGGTGCATCAAGCGGAATCGGCCTTGTGACGGCAAGAATGGCGGCCGAGAAGGGTGCAAAACTGGTTGTCGCTGCAAGAAATGAGGAAGCATTAGAGGAACTTGTTGACGAATTACGGGAAAAGGGCCATTCGGCCATCCTTGTAAAAGCAGATGTAGGGGTTGAAGAGGACGTTAAAAGAATTGCAGAAGCGGCGATAAAGGAGTATGGCCGCTTTGATACTTGGGTGAATAATGCAGGGGTGACCATCTATGGGTACGCGATGGATGTAAGCACGGAGGATATGAAACGGTTATTTGATACGAACTATTGGGGAGTGGTATACGGTTCCAAGGAAGCTGTGAGACATTTCAGGGAAAGAGGCGTACCGGGTGCGCTCATCAACGTGGGAAGCTTGTTTGGGGATACTGGCACATTGATTCAATCAACTTATGCTCCATCAAAATTTGCGGTCCACGGATGGACAGAAAGTTTAAGAATGGAACTGGAAAAAGAAAACGAACCCATTTCGGTGACTCTTATCCATCCGGGCAGGATCGATACACCTTACAATGAGCATGCAACCAGCTATTTGGACAATCAGCCGGTACACAGAGGAATGATTTATCCTCCCGAAGCGGTAGCAGAAGCGATCCTCTATGCAGCAGAACATCCCAAGAGGGATATGTATATCGGGTCACAGGCAAAAGCCATCCAGTTTCTTGGAGCAAACTTTCCTCGTTTGACAGATAAATTTATGGAAAGAATGATACCCCCAACCCAGTATGACCCTGACAGACCGTCAAAACCAAGGGAAGAAAGCAATTTGTATCATGCGGGTTACGGAATGCATGAGCGAGGAACAAACATAGGCTGGAAGCGGTCCTCCAGCTTGTTCGTAAAGGCATCCAAGCAGCCGGTCCTTTTCAACACAATAGCAGCAGGACTTGGTATACTGGCATTGTCCAGATTAACGCGCCGAAAATAGGTGGTGCAGGGGGACGGTTCTGCTGCTCCAATTGCAAAAAAACAATCAATAAGTGGCGTTAATCCAACTAACTGGATTAACGCTTTTTAAGGTATAACAGAATCTGAACGGGAGTGGTAAAAATGGCAAATAAAATTCAAAAAATCACGGCAAATTTATGGTTTGATTATCAAGCGGAAGAGGCAGCAAAGTTTTACACCTCTATTTTTAAGAACTCAAGGATTAACAGGATAACTCGTTATGGGAAGGAGCGACATGAAAGCGGCTTGGAAGGTGCGGTAATGACAGTTGAATATGAATTGGAAGGGCAAAAGTACGTGGCGTTGAACGGGGGCCCCAAATATAAATTTACAGAAGCGATTTCGTTCATTGTTCATTGTGAGACCCAGGAAGAACTTGATTATTATTGGGAGAACCTCTCTGAAGGGGGAGACGAAAAAGCACAAGTTTGTGGATGGCTGAAAGATAAATTTGGGGTGTCCTGGCAAATTGTTCCTTCTGCACTTAATGACATGGTTAGTGATGAGAATCATGAAAAATCAGCAAGGGTGATGAAGGCTCTCCTTGATATGCGGACCAAAATAGACATGGAAAAATTAAGGAAAGCATATGAAGGCTAAGGTGGAGAGGTTATCCCGCCGCCTTTTCTGGATTACATTATAGGTCCACAAGATATAAAAGGGTGGCTTCTTCAGGCCTGTCCAAATCGTTAAAGTATTTTTTTGCTTCGTGTTTGGGCAGGATGAGGAGCGCGTCGTTCTTGCTCAATAACTTTTTGTTCCTCGCCGTTTTAAATACAAGGTCACTTGCCACCTCGATTGATGAAGCGCTGATGACTCCGACTGGAAACGATTTGGCTCTTCTTTTCGTTGAATGTTTCTGGTAAACTATTACATATTTCATAATATTTCCATCCCCTCGACTTTCTGTTTTATTCCCGTCTTTGCCAAGGCTGAAACAATTTTATGGTGAATGCACTGGTGCGAATTGTATTATCAAAATTATGCTGTTATCTTTGATTCTATCAATTTGAAAGCAAGGATGCTCAACCCAGCTCTTACTGCATAGCATTCTTGAAAAGGTGATTTTAATGGTTAGGATAGTCTATAAACTCAGGCCAGCACCCTATTGGCGTATCCCCGAGCATGAAAGTTGGTTTTCCGACATGGCGGCTAAGGGATGCCATCTAAAAAAGGTGGGATTACATTTTGCCAAGTTTGTAAAAGGGGAGCCAAAAAATACGAGGTACAGGATCGAAGCTTCCAGCAGAAAGAGGATGGAGCCGGAACAAATACAGGAAAACAGTGAAAAAGGGTGGGAGTATGTCGATGGCTATCAATATTTTCATGTGTTTTCCTCTCCTGCCGAGTTCAATGCCCTCGAACTTCATCAAGATCCCTTGGAGTATTCGTCCCAATTAAAAGAAGTTGAAAGCCAACTATCTGCGAAGGCTAGCATTTCTTTTTTTGGCCTTTTTCTAATGATGCTGCTGATAGCTTCGTTTTGGTTTATTGATGGGACGCCTATGCTGGTTTTGATCGAAGGAGTGGTCATTCCGCAAACGGTTTTAACGTTATTCATTGCAAACACGACTTTGAATCTGCAGCGCGCAGCTAGTTCAATCTCTGCTTTGCGAAGGGATTTGAGCGATGGAAAGCCAATAGGACATGTCGCTCCCGAAAAGAAGCACCACCGCTTAAGTGCGATAACTGCTTTCATTTTTACATTAATCATTGGTTTAAGCGCTATCCTGCCCATTATCCAGCTTGTTGAAAATGAAGCCAGTACTTTGCCGGAAACAAGTGAAAACCTGCCGATTGTCCGTTTGGCAGAGGTGGATCAGACCCCGGGGCTGGTCAGGACGGAGCCTTCCGATTTTGATGAGGAAATTGACTGGGGCAACTATTACAGTGTCCAGTGGAGTCCGCTTGCTCCTGTGCAATATGAAGCATACGAGTCAGGTGTGATATCGGGGGAATTGTGGAAGGACGACAGCGGCGACGGCGAATATTTACCAACCATCCATTCAAGGGTCTTTCAGCTGCGTCCTCCAGGAATGTCAGACCGCCTAATGGCGGACTTAATGAAAAGGTACAGTTACAGCTCCAGTGAGAAAAATTACGCTGAAATAAACCACCCAGATGTTGATTCCCTGGTGATTCATGAAGAGGGGGATTTGAAAGAAGTATTTGCTTCCAAAGGTAAAACGGTTCTATATGTGCAGTACTTCGGCCGTGCAGAAATGGAAGACATCATCGAGCAAAGCATAGGGAAGGTTCTTCAGTTTCAATAGCCTTGGCAAAAGGAAAAAAGCAAGAATTTTATTACCGCCGGGCCATAAATATGAAGAAGAGAACCGTCCCCATGAATCGAGGTGGAAGGATGAATTTGCATGGGAGATTCAGAAGCTTTAACAAGACGACAAAGCTTGTTCTGGGGGCAAATTTGGTTGGGATTGCGGCTGTGCTGCAGGCTGCCGGCGGCTTTTTGCCTGGTATCGGCTATGTAATTAGCCCGCTAGCCACAGCCCCTATCCTGCTGTGTTCACTGTTTTCCATTCCATTTGGATTCATGTCCTACTTGCTGACGATTTTGCTGCTGCTCATCATCCAGCCAGCGGAACTGATGATTTTCCCTTTTACAACAGGGCTGTTGGGACTCGGCATCGGGGCCTCTTTTTCTTTTTTCAGAAAAAGATTGACCGTCATTGCTGGCGGTGCGATTCCTTTAACACTAGGTATTATAAGTCTATTATATTTTTTCCGATTTCCGATTCTCGGTCCAGCCTTCTCCGGGTCCTTTTCCATCCTCACAGCTGGAGGCATTTTTGTATTTGCTTTCCTTTATAGCTGGTTATGGGTGGAGATGGCTTTGCTCCTGCTTAAAAGGATAAGCAGGTTTCGTTAGAAATTATGGAAGAATTTCAAAAACTCCGCCCTGGTTAAGGTCGGTGACTCTGGCAGAGCCATACACTCCCAGAAACAGCCTGGTTTGGTTCAGGTCCGTTCCAAGGCTGACAAAATGGGCGGGTTGATTCCCGAATTCATAATCAATCTGGATCTCATGAAAATCATTCTGTTTCCCATTTGGTTTCACCGATGTATAAGCCAGCGCCCCTCTGACAGGCTTAGAGTATTTCCGGGCAAAATCGGTAAACACAACGCTTCCTGTTAGGCCAGGAATATTTCTTCCCATATAGGCCTGCACACCTGTCAGTGCAGTTCCTGCAAACTTGCCGGCCCGGGCATCCTGGTGATAGTAGCTGGTTAATGGATGCAGGCGGCAGGATGCAAGTGACACAGCTTCCTGGTAAAAAGCCATTATCTTTTCATCCAAAGCCTGGTTTTCGGTACACGCTCTCGGGACTAAAGCGGGAAGACCGCCTTCCCAGCCTCTCCAGCCAAAATTGATCAAACCCTTTGTGTTCATGGAGGAGGCCTGGGCAAGCAGAGGAACGGGAACGGGTTGATAGTGTGTGAATGAAAAAATCGACTCAATCAATTCCTGCCCAACATTGCCTGCATATTTAATAAACTGATTATGAAACCTTTGGTAGGAAATTCCGGGTATATTACGTACCCCTTTGGCGATCACCGTCAGCGTTGCCTGTATAGCTGAAGGAAGTTCGTCAAATCGGGTGACAATGGGCGGATCGCCATTGGATGGATTTTTCCTTACATCGATTTCAATGATTTTACCTGCGATTTCGAGATTGTCCTGGCTTAAGTTAAAAGGGTCAAACCCTGAACCGCCATCTCCGGTTGTCAAAACAAGCCTGCCGGTTTCAGGTGAAAAGGTTAAACTGTTGACTCCATTATGATTAAAAAACGGCCTGCGCAAATGAAGCAATGTCCGCCGCTTGCGGGGCTCGCCATTTGGCAGATGAACCCATTCTTCAACGGTATCAATATGATCAAATTGAGTCTCGCGATTGGTCCATCGCAGGTTTAATGAAGGAGGGTCGCACGGGTTGGGCTGAAATGAATCGGGAAGGGCGCCTGGTCCCTGCGTTCCAGCGGCCGAATAATGTAGATAAAACAGCCCGTTATAATAAAATTCGGGATGGAAAGCGAGCCCCAGCAAGCCCCGTTCATCATATCCCCCACGGGAAGCACCCAGCTTGATGATCCTCGGACGAATGTCCAAAAAAAGCCTTAAGCCAGAATCTCCTATGTAAAAAATTTCTCCAACCTGGGTCGCGATAAACAGCCTTTCCATGGAGTCGCCCGGAATTACCGCCGTTTTTATAACAGTGGGCAAATTAATGTTCCTGGCGATTGGGCGTAAACCAACCTTCAATTTTCTCAACTCTGCTCGCACTCCTTTTAGAATGTTTTTATAAGAATATGACGCAAACGAGCTAAGGAGAATGATAATCTTTGAATGGAGCCGGCTGCCAATTGAAAAAACCGATCCAGAGAATCGGTGTTCTTCATTTTAAGATTTAATTATGAACCTATGCACTGTACGTTTTTGGTTTTGGTGCTTGTTGAATGACAATCCGGCGATTGTAAAAATCCAGCAAGAGGCCCATTCCAAACATGCACAACACCGTACCAATGCCAAGGCCTGTCACATGCCGATGAAAAAGCATGATAACGAGGCTGATGGAAATCGGGATGCTCATAAAAACAATATTTCCTATTGAATAATTGTTCATCCGCTCACCAAACGCTTTCAGAAGATAGTCAGGCGGCAGATACACATCGCTTGCCTGAAAGTAAATACACAGGGCGAGGGCCACAAGATTGATTCCGATTAATAAGTATAAGCCGCGGACCCAAATATTTTCAGGGACATAGATCTTGTGATGCAGGTACATAAACAAATCGATGGACAGTCCAAAAGCAAAGGCAAGAGCCAAGCTTTTAATAACCAGGCCCAAAGTAAACTGTACCTTCATTAAGCGGCTAAGGATGAAGGAAAAGAGATTCAATAAAATGATGCACACGCCAACAGAGAACGGCAGGACGGTTTCCAGGTTTTGCCCGGCAGCAGTCCATGGGGCGCTTCCTAGGTCGGCAATGATCATAAAGCTGTTTCCGAGAGCGTTTAACGATATGGAAAAAATAAATAATAAAACATTCACAGGCAGATTTTTCATTATGACCTCCGATTTGTCACCGTGTAAACTTCTAAACCCTGTTAGGAAGGTACCTAAACCTTTAGTTCTAAAAGGTGATAATGATGATCATTAAAGTATTCCCATATAAAAAAGCATGGATTTTAATTAGAATACCATGCTTTTTGGAGTATTAAGCCTGTCTATTTATCTTCACGCAGCAAGTAGGTGTTTCCGTCCTGGTCCTTAAAGGTGAACATGGTGCCAAAAGGCATTCTTTGCAATTCGTCCACTTCTACTCCATTTTGCTTCATTTTTTCATAAGCAGACTCTATATCCGTTGTACTGAACAGAATGGATGGATGGGAAACAGCAGAAGGATTTTGTCGTTCCATTGCTGACTTTGAGTATAGAACCAGCGTAGTAAATTCGTCTTCACTTGGTCCCACTTCAATCCAAGACATGTTCGGTCCCATAGCTTGTTCGAATTTCAGGACGAAGCCAACCTTGTTAAGCCAAAAATCTTTCGCCTGTTCCTGATCATTTACATAAACCGTTACTTTTCCTATTTTATTAATCATGTAAGAAAGCTCCTTTATTTTTCTTATCCTTTATCAAAGATAATTTTACCATTTCATCAATAACAATAGAAGCGCAGGGACTGTTTCCCGTGCATCAATTCATAAGGCCCGCGGCTCCTAATATACATAAGAAGGGGAATACTCGGGGGATACCGAATTATATTTCTGATAGGTCAAAATATGGATTGGGGGAAAAGGCGTGAGGATTCTAATCCTGGGCGGTACGCGGTTTTTGGGAAAAGCACTTGTAGAGGTAGGGCTGAAGAGGGGGCATGATATTACGCTGTTTAATCGCGGGAATCACCCCATCACGGTTCCTGAAGTGAAGCAGCTGATTGGTGACCGGGACGGCGATGTGTCACAGCTGGAAAATCAGAAGTTTGACCTTGTCATGGACACATGCGGCTTCGCTCCGCACCATATCAGGAAAATCGCGGCTGTACTAGATAAGAATATCGAGCATTATACGTACATATCCAGCATTTCCGTTTATAAGGATTGGATTCCTCTCCATATCACGGAAGATTACCACTTACAGAGCATGACCACGGAGCAGCTGAAAGAGGTAGAAGAAGGAATAGTCTCCCCGTACGAGCATTACGGTGCATTGAAAGTCCTCTGTGAGAAGGAAGCAGAGAAACACTGGCCGGGGCGCGTGCTGCAGGTAAGGGCGGGGCAGCTTGTGGGGAAATTTGATTATACGGACCGGCTCCCATACTGGGTTCAACGGACTGAAAAAGGCGGAAGCATCATCGTGCCAGGCCGGCCAGAGCGCCCCGTCCAACTGATTGACATAAAGGATGTAGCCTCATGGGTGTTCAGGATGGCCGAAAATAGAAAAGCTGGCGTGTTTAATGTCACGGGACCAGATTATGAGTTGACGATGGGAGAATTGTTAAATACATGCAAAGCCGTAACAAACAGCGATGCAACATTCGTCTGGGCGGATGAAAAATTTATCTTGGAGCAGCAAATTCAACCATGGACAGAAATGCCCTTATGGATTCCTGAAGAATATCCTTTACCAGGACAAACGCAGCCGTGGAAAGGCGCGAACAGCATCTCCATAAAAAAAGCCTTGGACGCGGGACTTTCTTTCAGGCCACTTGCAGAAACCATTAACGATGTTTATAAATGGGAAAAAACAAGGGAAGATATAGGGCGAAAAGCAGGAATTCCACGTGAAAAAGAGGAAGAAGTGCTTATCAAGCATTGGCACGGTTCTACAGTTCATCCAAATAAAAACTGAGGCAGAAGAACCGTCCCCATGCATCAGGAGGGGTTTGAAGTTGAGGTATGAGCAGGTGCAGTTTAGTGATGAGCTGAGGAAGAGGATTGAACACACGGAAGGGGCCTTGCAGTCTTATATCGATGCGCTGTTGAGCGAGTACAATTCGGCTTTTGCGGAGTTAGAACTGGATTTTGAGGCTGGTTTGGAGCGGGAGGGAACCGATCCCTTTCAGCCTGGCTACAATTCCTCGGTTTCTATAGGGATTATTGATATAGATGGTGAAGTGCCGTATATTCATTTGATTAATATATGGCAATGTGAGCGTACTTTTCTTGGACTGCCGATTTCGATGAATATTCCCGGCAGTAAGGTAACTGGGGAAATGCTCGACGAGTCCATAGAAGATATAAAGGAGGAGCTGAAGGAATTTCTCGAAGAAGTTCTTGCGGATGAACACGAACATGCGCTTAATGAACAGGGGCTGTAGGTAAGAAGCTCGGCCATACATAAAGTATATTGGGGTGAGAAAGAATCACGTGAAACCTCCATACCTTTAAATCGTATGGTAAATAAAGGGGTGTTTGTTATGGATAGCAGGGTCTACTTCAAGGATCAAATGTTTTCGGCGGGAAGAACGGATATATATAATGAAAGTCAGGAAAAGGTCGGGAAGCTGGATTTGAAAAGTGCTTTTACTTCCAGCATGAGCGTGGAAAATGCACAAGGAGAACTCCTTGTGGAAGGGAGCTTCCCGTTCCTTTCCGGCAAATGGCTCGTTAAAACGCCTGATGGCCCGGAACTGGGGCGAGTCCGTGCGGCGTTTACCTTTTTCTCGAAGAAATATTACTATGATAAAGATTATGAGAGCTTTGAAATCGAGTCGCCAGCCTTTTCAAGAGAATATACAATCCTGAATGCCGGAAGACAAGAGGTGGCAAGCTTCAAAAAGGTGAACGGGTTCTTCCAGTCTGCCGCCTTTGAATTGAACAATGTTTCAGACTCCCTGCTGACAGAAGAGCTGATTGCCGTGGTGATGGGGGTCAATGAAATTGAAAAACGCCGAAGAAATGCCAGCGCAAACGGCGGAGCATAAAGAACGGTTCTCCGGCTTCCTCCAGGATAAAGAATGAAGCAGGAGAACCGTCCCCGTGTATCATTTGACCAATTTCATTCCAAAGCTTAAGATTTCAAAGCTGGTTTTGAGGATGAACCCGTAATTTTTTTTATGGTCGATGATAATATCTTCATCGATATGACGGATCACTTCAGGTTCGATGAGGATGGTAATACCATCGATTGTAAAGCCTTCATCGTTTTCGGACTGCTCAGCCTGAGCAAGTTCATACACGTAGGTAGCACTTCAACCAGCCGTCTGGTACTCGTTAAGTCGAACGACGGGATTTTCTCCAAGCAAATCCTTGATTTGCTGGTCTGCGTTCTTTGTTATGGTCACTTTCATCTGTTTCACCTCAATATATATATTTCCTCTCCTGGCCTAAAAAAAACTTAGGTATGTAATTCGGAGAGGAAGGTCCATTAGTTAGTGGACGATGGAAGTATAACATGAATCGTCCTTAGGAGGGGGTATAAAGTCTTTTATAGCTGTTTGTCAGGCTTAAAACTCTCCTAGAAGATTTTGGCTGCAAGCATTTTTCTTTACCATCGTTTAAAAACAGGTTTATAATACGATAATAGTGATAATTAAGCTAGGACCCAGGGCTCTATCATGTCGTGGTCCTTTTTTCATTTAGATTTAGAATTAGGTGGTAGAAGAAATGGAAAAATCTCCTTATCGTGTTTTACTTTATTATAAATACGTGACAATTGAAAATCCGGAAGAGTTTACGGCGGAGCATTTGCGTTTTTGCAAGGAGCTTGGCCTAAAGGGAAGGATTCTAGTTGCGTCTGAAGGGATAAACGGAACGGTTTCCGGAACCTACGAGGCGACAGAACAATATATGCAGGCAATGAAGCAGGACTCCCGATTTGCGGATATGGTCTATAAAATCGATGATGCCGAAGATCATGCCTTCAAGAAAATGCATGTCCGCCATCGGCCGGAACTTGTTACCTTAAGGCTGGAGGATGATGTGAATCCACTCGAGCTGACAGGTAACTACCTTGAGCCAAAAGAGTTTTATGAAAAGATGCAGGAAGAAGACACTATTGTCATTGACGCGCGCAATGATTATGAATACGACATCGGCCATTTCCAGGGAGCGATCAAGCCAGAAATCAAATCCTTCCGTGAATTGCCAGACTGGATCAAGGAAAATAAGGAAATGCTTGAAGGCAAAAAGATCCTGACCTACTGCACTGGAGGGGTTCGCTGCGAAAAGTTCTCCGGCTGGCTGAAGAAGGAAGGCTTTGACGATGTTTCCCAGCTTCATGGCGGAATCGTGACGTATGGCAAGGATCCTGAAGTAAAAGGCCAGTTATGGAATGGGCAATGCTATGTGTTTGATAACCGCATCAGTGTTCCAGTCAATCGGGTCGAGCACGTGGTGGTCGGAAAAGATTACTTCACCGGAGAACCATGTGAGCGATATGTCAATTGCGCAAACCCGGAATGCAACAAGCAAATCCTCGTATCCGAGGAAAACGAACACCGCTATCTAAGAGGCTGCAGCCACGAGTGCCGGACACACCCAAGAAACAGGTATATCGCCGAGCATAACCTGACAGAAGAAGAAGTAGCTTCCCGTCTGGAAAAAATCAGGTAAACAGGGGGACGGTTCTGCTGCTTCACATGGCGGTTCAGAGGACACAATTGGTTTGTTGTTCACAAGTTGGACACGGGTTTTTCAAAAAAGCCGAAGAATTGATGCAATTCTTGCGATAATTGAAGCATAACTGTCGATAATTAATGCAATTCTCCCGGGAATTGATGCAATCAAGCCAAAACAGGGTGGCCCGGCGTGAACGAAACCGGCAATTCCCCAATTTTCTTGGTGAAAGACACTATATAAATTCACTAGCAGGCAGCCAGTCAAAAATCTGGCTGCCTCTTTCTTTTGAAAAGTGCCATTACAGTCAAAATCAATACAAAAAATGCAAAAATAAGAGGAAAAGTGAAAAAGGAGGAGATACAAAAAGAAAATGCAGAATAATCAGATATAATGGCTGAATTCAGCGAAATTAGACGTTTGTCTTCAAGTAAATTATCTTTTATAGTAGTGGCAAACATAAGATTTCACCTTAGGAGGGATGCTGCTTGGAAGATTATTGTGTCTTTTGTGGTGGGGAACTCCCATCCTGGCAAAGGGACAGTCCCTCATGTCAGAACTGCAGGGTTGCGATCAGCCAGGGAGCTTATCCGGGCGACCTTTATGGTGACAATGACGAATTTGACTATGAACCGTTAAATTACGATCGATAGACGAAGCATAACGAAGTCTTCGTAATAAATTCCTGAAGGAGGAGTTCAAAATGGCCGCAAAAGGTGGACGCAGGCGCAAGAAGATCGAACGGTTTCTTCAGAAAGAATTTCATCGATTAAGGGGCAATCTTCAAAATGAGAGCCTTACTGCCAACCACATCAAAGAACACACCAGAAAGCCCGAATTACAGGAAACCCCTCTCAATGCTCTGTGAGGACAATCCTGTTAATAGGATAATAATAAGGCTGTGGCCGCGGATAAAAACAGAAAAAGGTTCAGTGAGTCTTTAAAAACTCACTGAACCTTTTTATCATTCATCAGGATTCCTGAGCGATTCGTCCGGTCCCATTAAGAACGGGGCACGAAATGGGGGGCGGATATTACCTTGGGAAGATAACCAGGGAACCTGAACGGCGCAGCTTGCCGGCCTTCGGTTCCAATGGCGGGCAATGATCCAGGCTATAAAGCTGATACCAATCAAAATGCCTTCCAGTGAAAAGATATACCAAGGATAAGGCCCGAGAATATCCAAAATACTGTGACTGTTTGGCTTATGTCGCAAAAACCAGTAGTTCCCTTCGGACACTCTGTTCATGAACAAAATGGCCGGCAAAAGCAGATTAATAAACCCGACTATCTTAAGAACAGACATGAAGGAGATAAAATATCCCTTGGCCCAGACAAAGTATAAGGTGACCCATACAACCATCATATGGCTATAGAAAAAATGGAAAAAACGAAAATGCGGAAAACCGTAAGTCAAGGCAGGTGTGATGATGGCCTGTGTCGCACCTGCCAGGGCAAGGAAGAATAAAATTTCAAATACAAATCTGTTTTTTGTCAGCAGCAGGATTACGCTCAGGATGACGGCAATATTGCATAATTCGAGCGGCAGGGACCGGCCGAGCGTCCACAGTCCATGCTTGTACATCCAGAAATGATTTACTGCTTCAAATAAAATAAACGAACAAGTGATCAGGATTTCACTTTTCCTCCACTGGCCCTCCCTCAATATGTTTCTGCAGAAGAAAAGGGCTGAAATGACCAAAAAAAAGACCCCCAACACAGCGAAATGACTAACAGAAAACATATTGAATCTTAACAATGTATTACTGTCTCCAAACCAATCCACATTTACCACCCTCCGATAAAGGATGAACATAAGATTTCCAAACCAGGAAGTTTTTATGCGAAGCAAGGGGACGGTTCTGCTGCTTCACTACTTGATGGAATGCTCCCGCAAAGTAACAGGTAAGGACCGGTACTCATTGTGTGTGGTTTCAAAACACATATCAAGGGAAAAGCCCCTCCTGTAAAAAATACAGAAGGGGCTTTTAACGGAAATTATTTTTTTAGCAGCAAATACACAAAATAAGGAGCCCCGATGAAGGATACCATGACTCCGGCCGGTACTCCGCTGGGTTCAATGATGTTCCGTCCCAGTGTGTCTGCGAATAATAGGAGCCAACCGCCAAGGAGAACCGCAACTGGAATGAACAATTGGTTCCTCGGCCCTACTAGGGCTTTTGCGATGTGCGGTGCCATTAATCCGATGAAGCTGATTCCTCCGGTGACGGAAACAGCGGAGGCGGCCAAGGCAACCGCCGTTAAAAGCATATGGATTCGTTCGCGTTCAACCGAAACGCCAACGCCAATGGCAGCCGGCTCGCTTAATCCAA
The DNA here is from genome assembly GCF_000986785.1 of Mesobacillus campisalis. Taxonomy (GTDB): domain Bacteria; phylum Bacillota; class Bacilli; order Bacillales; family Cytobacillaceae; genus Mesobacillus_B; species Mesobacillus_B campisalis. The sequence continues at coordinate 46,149 of NZ_LAYY01000004.1, forward strand.
GGAGATTCAACCGATTGGCTTTATATAAAGTAAAAGGAACGAGTACAACCAACCAAGGCAGAAGGGCCCAAATAAACGGCCAGTCTGTGCCCCAAATATTTCCTGCCAGCCATTTGGCAATAAAATCGACTTTGGTGCGGTCGGAAGCTGAAATAAGAACAATCATGGCTCCTGAAAGGGCCAAGGAAAACCCAACCCCAATGAGCACTAAACTAACTGGCTGCAATCCTGCATTTTTACTATAGGCAAGCACATAAATAAAAAAAGCCGTAAGGACCGCTCCTCCAAAGGCAACGAGCGGAAGAAGGTACACAAAAGATCCTGCTTCAATCGGGAAGAACAAAAAGAATACGGCAATCGCCACACCTGCACCCGCATTAATCCCGATAATGCCAGGATCGGCTAGGTCATTCCTTGTAATTCCCTGTAAAATGGCCCCTGATAGGGCTAGTGCCATCCCGGCTAAAAGGGTAATCAGAATGCGCGGCAAGCGCACGGAATATAAAACAAATTCCTCTTTAAACGTCCCTTGCCCCATCAGAGTAGGCAGAAGCCTGTCATAGGATAGAGAAGAATATCCTAATCCCATACCGCCAATCATGGTAACCAGAATAAGCAGCAGGGCTATCCCTAATATAAACCGTTGTTTTTTAACTAAGACTGGATGAATCATGTAAAGGCTCTTCCTCCTTTCCGGACAATGATCAGGAAGAAGGGCAGTCCCAGTATGGCTACAATGGCGACGACTGGAGTTTCGTAGGGCGAATGAATGGTCCGGCCCACTGTATCGGCAAACAGCATAAATGTGGCGCCGATTATCGCCGACATCGGCAGGATGTAACGGTAGTCGGTTCCAACCATCATACGAACGATATGGGGAATCATAAGGCCGACAAAGGCCATGTTTCCGACCAAAGCAACCGATGCTCCAGCCAGCATGATAATCACGATAAAAAGAATGCCTTTTATTTGTGGGATCCTTTGCCCCAGCCCAACGGCCACTTCTTCATTCAGACTCAGGATGGTAAGCTGCCTGGAAAGCAAAAGCGATACTAGAATCCCAATCAAAATAAATGGAACAATTATTTTTAGCTGGCCCCATGTTGTGCCAATCATTCCTCCTGCCGTCCACATCGAGACATCCTTGGAGATTTTAAAATAAAGGCCGACTCCTTCCGCGACTGCATACAAAAAAGCGGATATGGCTGATCCAGCCAGTACAATCCTGAGCGGAGAGAATCCGCCTTTTTTTATCGCGCTTATTCCAAAGACCAGAAGGGCCCCCAGGGCGGCGCCAATAAAACACGCCACGGTCGTAACAAAGTAATTGGCTGAAGGAAGCAACGCAATACTTATCGCCAAAGCGGCATTAGCGCCGGCTGTCAATCCTAGTAATCCAGGGTCTGCAAGAGGATTTCTTGTCATCCCTTGCATGACGGCTCCTGAAACGGCAAGAGCAGCCCCCACGAAAATGGCTGCAATACCACGTGGCAGACGGATTTCCCGAATAATGGACATTTTATCCCCGGAAGCGGACGTGGCAAGTGCGAGCCATACATCTTTCACAGTCATATCCGCGGCTCCCAGTGTCATGGCGGCTGCAAACATGCCCAAAAATACGAGACTTCCGGCTATTAATTTTTGAGGAAAAGAAAAATGTATGTTCATTTTGAATAGTCCTTTAGTAGAATAGGGAAACAGGAATTCTAATAAAGAATTCCTGTTTTGCCTTAGTTGCCCAAGAAAGATTTCCTGATGAACTCCAATTGCTTTTCAAGTGTGACTGGGTCACTGAAGGAGGCTCCTTCGCCATTCATTTCGAAAACACGGTTATTTTTGACGGCTGGAGTGTTTTTATAGGTTTCTGTTTCCTGGAAGGAAGTATCGGCATCCGAGTATTTGCTTAAAATCACATAGTCCCCGGCATACTCGGGGAATACCTCAGCAGATAGGGCAAAATAGCCTGATTCCAATGCGACTTCTTTTACCTTTTCAGGCATAGGCAATTTCATCGCCTGATATAAAATTTCCGTGCCGCGGGCCCAGTTGTCCCCGAACACATAAAGGTCTTTGCCATAGCTTTCCATCACCGAAACGGTCGCATCGTGGCCAATTTTCGCCCGAATTTCTTCTCCGGCTTCCTCTGCACGGGTTTTAAAGTCCTCTGCCCATTCCCGTGCTTCTTTTTCCTTGTTTAATAGCTTGCCAATTTCGATATGTTGTGTCAGGTAATCTACTTTTCCCCATGTGTAAGTAACCGTGGGAGCGATTTCACTTATCTTATCAAGGTTTTTAATCGTGGACAGCCCAATGATTAAGTCGGGTTCCAACTCTATGATCTTCTCCAGGTTTTCATCTGACACTTCCTCAACATCCTTTAATTCTTCCGCAAAGGTTGGATTGTTTTTGGACCAGACATCTACTCCGACGATATTCACTCCCAAGTCAATCACATTTCCCGTGAACCCTGAAAGCAGGATCACTCTTTGCGGGTCTGCGGGAACCTCAATAGGCCCTGTTTCAGATTGGTATGTAATGAATTCCGGTTTTTCCTCTTTTGGAGCAGAACTTGATGCCTTTTCACTTGTACCTTGGCTGCAGGCACTAATAAGCAGAACCAGCGTGAGCATAAAGAGCAGGGATATTTTTTTCATGTTGTTGTTTTTCTCCTTTTAAAAGATTGTAAGTGATGCACATTGGTTTATTCGTTCTAGGGTCTCTCCCAATGACCGCATCGATCTGGAAAACCTCACGGAGCACTTCAGGGACGATGACTTCCGCGCAAGTTCCTGCTTTCACCATTTCTCCATCCTTAAGGGCGATGATATAGTCGGCAAACCGGGCCGCCTGGTTCAAGTCATGAAGGACCATAATGATGGTGCGCTGCTGTTCACGATTCAGCCTCTGCAATAATTCCAGAACCTCCAGCTGATGCGCCATATCCAGATAGGTTGTCGGTTCATCAAGAAAGATGATGTCCGTTTCCTGGGCTAGAGCCATTGCAATCCAGACCCGCTGCCGCTGTCCTCCTGATAAGGCATCAACCGGACGGAACTTGTACTCAAGAGTTCCTGTCACTTCCAACGCCCAGTCAATAACCTCATAATCCTTTTTCGTCAGCCTTCCAAAGCCATTTTGATAAGGAAAGCGACCATACGACACCAGTTCTCCAGCGGTTAAACCGGCGGCACCTTCAGGGGTTTGGGGAAGAATGGCCATTTTTTTGGCAAGGATCTTGGTGTTTTCTTTCGAAATATCTCTTCCGTCCAACAGAACGGAGCCGGACTGATGTGAAATAATCCGGGTAATGGCCTTTAGCAATGTGGATTTGCCGCAGCCATTGGAACCTATAATCGTCGTGATCTTCTGGTCGGGAATCTGGACACTGAGATGTTTGACAATCATGACATCGCCATAGCCAACGCTCACATCATTCGTCAACAGTCGGACCAAACAGAAACACCTCCTTAATTATAATTGAAAATGATTATCAGTATCATTACTGCATTCAATATAATTCGTGAGGGGGTTAACTGTCAATCTGAAAAACAACAAAATTTTAAAAAAGTTGGATAAAGTCCCACAGCCGTCAAAAAAAATTCGAATTTTAACTCTGAAGGATTTTTAAAGATTCATATTGAAATCGATAACAAAATAGATTATCTTAATTGATAATGATAATCATTTACGACTAAAGGTTAGGAGCGGATAGAGATGGGAGAGAAGGATATTTTCGATGTGACCATTATAGGCGGGGGACCAGCCGGGTTGTATTCGGCTTTTTACAGTGGTCTCAGGGAAATGAAAACGAAACTCATTGAATATCAAAACCATTTGGGCGGAAAACTTCATGTCTATCCTGAAAAAATGATTTGGGATGTCGGGGGACTAACGCCTCTTCCTGGAGCAAAACTGATTGAACAGCTGGTCGGCCAAGGGTTAACCTTCGGGCCGGAAGTGGTGCTGAATGAAAAGGTTGAATCAATTTCCCGCCAGCATGATGGTTTATTTGTGCTGACAGGAGCATTTGGGCAAAAGCACTATTCAAAAACGGTGATTGTGGCTGTGGGCAGTGGGATCCTCAAGCCGAAAAAGCTGGAAATCGAAGGGGCAGGGCGCCATGAAGCAGAAAATATTCATTACACGGTACAATCCTTTAAGCGGTTCAAGGATAAAGTTGTGATGATATCCGGCGGTGGAAACACGGCCATTGACTGGGCGAATGCGTTGGAGCCCATTGCCAAAAAGGTGTATATCACATACAGGAAAGAATCTCTAGCCGGCCATGAAGCACAGATCTCACAGTTAATGAACAGCACAGCAGTCTGCCTGCCGAAGAAATCAATCACCAAACTGATCGCTTGCGATAACCATAAAGGGATTGCACAAGTTGAATTGACGGATCATGCAACAAGCCATGTTACATACTTCGATATTGATGAAGTCATCATCAGCCACGGCTATGAACAAGACAGCAGTTTACTTAAAAAAAGTGAATTGGATATGGCGCTGGTCGATGATTTTTATATAGCCGGGAATTCGTTCTGTGAATCCTCCGTAAAAGGGATTTATGCAGCGGGAGATATTTTGAAATTCGACGGAAAACTAAATTTGATCGCCGGCTGTTTCCAGGATGCTGCCAATGCCGTCAATAAAGCCAAACAGTATATCGAGCCCGGAGCCAATAAAACAGCCATGGTCTCATCCCACAATGAAGTATTTCAAGAACGAAATCGGGAACTAGTAAAAGAACTGCTGTAGAGCAGGGGGACGGTTCTCCTGCTTCATTACGGGGATTGAGCTTCTTTTATTTCTCAATTTAATTTTGCCGCAACAGCCTTAACGACTATTACCTTCCGCCGAGTTGAAGAAAATAGTTGCAATGTCGAATTCTGTTGTGGTAATCTGTATGTGTAATCGGTTACACACAAAAGAGGTGAGAAAGTGGCAACCATTAAGGATGTGGCCAAAAAAGCGGGGGTATCGGTTGCGACCGTCTCAAGAGCAATCAATGATAAAGGATATGTTCATGAAGATACCCGCAAGCTGATTGATGAGGCCATCCGGGAGTTGAATTATAAACCGAATGAGGTGGCTCGCTCCCTTTTTAATAAAAAGTCGCGGCTGATCGGCTTGATTCTGCCTGATATCCGCAACCCCTTTTTTCCAGAACTGGCCCGGGGTGTGGAAGACGAGATGCAGGCACATGGTTTCAGGCTGATTATTGGGAACGCCGACGAACAGCTGGACAAAGAAATTGACTATATTGAAACGTTTAAACTAAATAATGTAATCGGTCTCATATCCGCATCAACCAATGCTGTTTTATCTCAATATAAATCTCTTTCGTTTCCGCTGGTCCTGCTTGACCGGACATCGGAAGAGCATCCTTCAGTCCATGCGGATGGCTATGCAGGAGGGCGGTTAGCGGCAAGGGAACTGGTGAACCGCGGAAGCTCGAGGATTACCCTGCTTAAGGGACCTGTTGAATTCCAGACAGCGCGGGACCGCTTCAAAGGAGCGGTCGATGAACTATATAGCGCCAACGTTGAATTCGACGTGATGACCACCGCCTCGTTCGCTTTTCAGGAGGCGGAATACTGGGCGAAGGAACTTTTTGAAAAGTACCCTGATACCGATGGCGTGATTGCCAGCAATGATGTGGTTGCAGCAGCTATCATCCACGAGGCCCACAGAGTCGGGAAGAAGATGCCTGAAGAGCTGCAAATCATCGGTTTTGACGATATCCCTTTCAGCCAGTTTTTATATCCCGCGCTGTCGACGATCCGCCAGCCGGCTTATGATATGGGCAGGGAAGCTGCAAAACTACTAATTAAGCAAATTAACGGGGAGAAGCTTGAATCAAAAAGAATTCAGCTGCCTGTACAATTTATCGAAAGACAAACCACGAGAAAGGGAGATCATCATGACTAAGCTTGTTGTGATTGGCAGTTCATCCATCGATTTGGTTGTAAGTGCCCATAAAAGACCGGAAAAAGGCGAAACGATTCTAGGGGAGTCGTTTAAAACGGTTCCCGGCGGGAAGGGTGCCAACCAGGCTGTTGCGGCCTCCCGTCTCGGCGCCGAAGTCTACATGGTTGGCTGTGTCGGGGACGATGAGTTCGGAAAAATGATCCTGGATAATTTTAAAAAGAATGGTGTTCGTACGGATTATGTGGAACCGGTTACACATGCAGAAACCGGGACAGCCCATATTACCCTTGCTGAAGGTGATAACAGCATCATTGTTGTGGAAGGTGCAAACAAGTATGTGACTCCTGAATATATCCAAAAAGCAATGGACGTAATTTCTTCAGCAGATATGGTGCTGATTCAGCAGGAGATTCCGGAAGCCACCGTCGATTATGTTGCCGAATTTTGTGGTGAGAAAGGCATTCCATTGCTGTTAAACCCTGCGCCGGCTCGTCCGGTCAGCCAGGCTGTGATTGAAAGAGCCGCCTACATAACTCCGAATGAAACGGAAGCGGGTTTGCTGTTTGCGGGAGAAAACGCAAGCGATGCCATGAAAAAGTACCACAATAAAGTGTTCATTACCGAAGGAAGCAAAGGCGTCCGTTTCCATGATGGTGAAAAAGAGGTGCTTGTTCCTTCCTATAAAGTAGAGGCGGTGGATACAACAGGTGCCGGCGACACATTCAATGCGGCGTTTGCCGTGGCACTATCAGAGGGCAGGAGCCTCCGGGAAAGCATTCAATTTGCAAACAGAGCGGCTTCCCTGTCTGTAACGAAATTCGGTGCCCAGGGCGGAATGCCGACAAGAGCAGAAGTGGAAGGGAGCTTATAGGATGAAAAAGCAAGGGATGCTGAACAGCAGTATTACAAAGGTCCTCGTCGACCTTGGACACACAGACTATATTGTGATTGCCGATGCAGGATTGCCTGTTCCGGAAGGGGTCGTGAAAATTGATATGGCTTTGAAGCCTGGAACTCCCTCGTTCGAAGAAGTGGTTGAAGCCGTCGCCGATGACATGGTGATTGAGAAAGTCGCATTCGCCACGGAAATTCATGGAGCGAATGAAGCGGCAGCTGCTTTTTTGACTAAACAATTTTCCGAGACTGAAAGAGTCGAAGTTTCCCATGACGAGCTGAAAAAGCTCAGCCGCCAGGCGAAGGCGGTCATCCGGACAGGCGAAGTCACGCCTTATGCGAACTGCATTCTTTATTCCGGAGTGTTTTTTTAACCAAGTGAACGAGAAACAGCAGCAAAAGAGCCTACCAAAGCCGAGGTGAACAACATGCATATTACGATGCAGGGAATATATAAAGCATTCGGAACGAACCAGGTATTAACAGGGGTGGATTTCGAGTTAAAAGAAGGCGAAGTTCATGCCTTGATGGGCGAGAATGGAGCAGGGAAGTCGACCATGATGAATGTGCTGACCGGGCTTCATTCGCTTGATCAAGGAAAAATCTTCGTTGATGGAAAAGAGATGTATTTTAAAAATCCAAAAGAAGCCGAACAGGCCGGGATTACCTTCATCCACCAGGAACTCAACATCTGGCCGGAAATGTCGGTCCTCGACAATATGTTCATAGGCAAAGAGCCGAAGAAAGCTTTCGGCCTTGTAGATTCGGCCAAAATGAAAAGCCTTGCACAAGAACAGTTCGCAAGATTGGATGTCTCCCTTCCGTTGGATAAAGAGGCTGGAAGCTGTTCGGTTGGCGAACAGCAGATGATTGAGATTGCCAAGGCACTGCTGACAAAAGCAAAGGTCATCATCATGGATGAACCTACAGCTGCCTTGACGGAACGGGAAATCCAAAAGCTGTTTGAAGTGATTGCTTCGCTTAAAAAAGAAGGCGTTTCCATTGTGTACATTTCGCACCGGATGGAAGAGATTTTTGCCATCTGTGACCGGATTACCGTCATGCGTGATGGGAAAACAGTCGATACCAAAGCCATTCCTGAAACGAATTTTGAAGAAGTGGTCCGGAAAATGGTTGGCCGCGAATTGACAGACCGCTTTCCAAAACGGGACTCAAAGCCAGGAGAAACGGTGTTTGAGGTGAAAAATCTGACCGGGAAGGCGTTCCGGGATGTTAGCTTCTCCGTCCGTTCCGGTGAAATTGTAGGCGTTTCCGGTTTGATGGGGGCAGGCAGGACAGAAATCATGCGCGGCATTTTCGGGCTTGATCCCATTGCCAGCGGCGAAGTCCTTTTAAACGGCAAAAAAGTCACCATCAAAAACGCCAATCAAGCGGTTCATCTGGGAATCGGTTTTATCACCGAGGACCGGAAAGACGAAGGTTTGGTGCTCGACTTTTCGATTAAAGATAATATCGCGCTGCCATCTCTATACAGCTTTGCTCCAAAAGGATTGATCCAGGAGAAAGCTGAAAAGGATTTCGTGGACATGCTGATCAAAAGGTTAACGGTTAAAACGGAATCTGCAGAAACAAGAGTCGGCGATTTGTCCGGCGGAAACCAGCAGAAAGTGGTCATCGCGAAATGGATTGGCATTGGGCCGAAGGAATTGATTCTCGATGAGCCGACAAGGGGAGTCGATGTGGGTGCCAAGCGGGAGATTTACCAGCTGATGAATGAATTGACCAATCGGGGCGTCGCCATCATCATGGTGTCTTCGGAATTGCCTGAAGTGCTTGGGATGAGCGACCGGATCCTTGTCGTGCATGAAGGAAAAATTGCCGGCGAGCTGCCCCAGGAAACGGCGACACAGGAAAACATTATGACACTAGCAACAGGAGGCCAGTGAGATGAAAGCAAACAGTGAAGTTTTACAAACCAGTAAGGGGAACCTCCTTCAATCCGTCACTCAAAAACTTGGACCGTTCCTTGGTCTCTTAATCTTGGTGGTTTTTGTTTCAGTAATGAACCCAAGTTTTCTGGAACCACTCAATATCCTAAATTTATTGCGGCAAGTTTCGATTAATGCGCTGATTGCCTTCGGTATGACGTTTGTTATTTTAACTGGCGGAATTGATTTATCCGTAGGGGCGATTCTCGCGCTGTCCAGTGCATTGACAGCCGGCATGATTGTTTCCGGGTTCGACCCGATGCTTGCGATCTTAATCGGCTGTTTGCTGGGTGCCATCTTTGGAGCCGTGAATGGTCTATTAATCACCAAGGGGAAAATGGCCCCATTCATCGCGACGTTGGCAACGATGACTCTGTTCAGAGGTCTTACGCTTGTTTACACAGAAGGAAATCCGATTACTGGCTTGGGAGATAATATTCTATTCCAGTTATTCGGCCGAGGCTATTTCCTTGGAATTCCTGTTCCTGCGGTAACCATGATTGTGACGTTTATTGTATTGTATGTTTTGCTTCATAAAACACCATTTGGACGCCAGACCTATGCGATTGGCGGTAATGAAAAAGCGGCGCTGATTTCCGGCATCAAGGTACCGCGCGTGAAAGTGCTGATTTACAGCCTGTCAGGTTTTCTTGCCGCATTGTCTGGTGCCATTTTGACTTCCCGTCTGAATTCGGCCCAGCCAACAGCTGGAGCATCGTATGAGTTGGATGCGATCGCAGCAGTTGTTTTGGGCGGGACAAGCCTTTCAGGAGGGAAAGGAAGAATTTTTGGAACGATGATTGGGGTCCTGATCATCGGGGTCCTCAATAACGGCCTGAACCTTCTAGGCGTTTCGTCCTTCTATCAACAGGTTGTCAAAGGGATTGTCATCATTATCGCGGTGCTGCTGGACCGCAAGAAATCAGCCTAGGAGGAGACAAAATGAGAAAATTGCTGGCTTTAATTTTAGTAACTTCCCTCGCCTTTTTATCAGCCTGCTCAATGGAACCGCCGGGCTGGGCGAAGCCTGACCAGGGCGAGAAAAAAATCGAGGATCTGAAAATCGGCCTTTCTGTTTCGACGCTGAACAATCCGTTCTTTGTCTCATTGAAAGATGGTGTCGTCAAGGAAGCCGAAGCGCTGGGGATTGAAGTGAAAGTCGTTGATGCGCAGGACGATTCGGCGAAACAAATCAATGACGTGGAAGACTTGATTCAGCAAGGCGTGGATGTGCTGCTGATCAACCCAACCGATTCCGCGGCGATTTCAACCGCGGTACAATCGGCGAACAGCATTGGCATACCGGTGATCACGCTCGACCGTTCCGCCGATAAAGGGGAAGTGGAAGCGTTGGTGGCCTCTGACAATGTCAAAGGCGGCGAAATGGCGGCTAAATATATAGTACAACAGCTTGGTGAAGGCGCTTTGGTGGCCGAGCTTGAAGGAGTTCCCGGTGCTTCCGCCACACGTGAACGCGGTAAAGGCTTCCATAATATTGCCGATGAAAAGCTGCAGGTCGTCGCGAAACAAGCGGCAGACTTTGACCGGACAAAAGGGCTGACAGTCATGGAAAACATCATCCAGGCAAATCCGGATATCAAAGCGGTGTTCGCTCACAATGACGAAATGGCTCTTGGCGCGATTGAAGCGATCAACAGCTCAGGAAAAGAAATTATGGTTATTGGATTTGACGGAAATGATGATGCGCTAAAAGCAATTGAAGCAGGGCAGCTGGAGGCAACCGTTGCTCAGCAGCCCGACCTGATTGGACAGCTTGCCGTCAAGGCAGGACTTGATGTGGTCCAGGGGAAAAAGGTCGAAGAAAACATCCCTGCACCGTTAAAATTGGTGACAATCGAAGAATAAATAGAAGTAAAAAAGTTCGGCTTTGCAATTAGAATTCACCGTGCTATTTTTACGCATTTAAATCAATAGGCAGTTTGATCAGCAAAAATGCTTGGAGCTCTCCAAGCATTTTTTTTGTAAGAAAGAAAGTTTTTGTGATATGAGTTTGGAAACTAAACGGAAAAATTCCGCTAAAATTGGGAAATACCAACATTTCCCGCAATATAAGGGGAGCTTTTCCGGTTATATTGAAAAAATCCTTAAATTCGATGCCTTTTAAAGTGATTAAGCGGAATATATCCGCTAATTTAGGCTTCTTAAGCGCCTTCTATATACATTAACCGGAATTTCTCCGCCTATGATTTCTTGCCTGCACGAAACACAACAGGGCATGATTTATGGGAGCCAGATCATTTTTTAAAACATCACCAGCATGAAAAATATGGTAAAATAGGTAGATGAATCAAAAATCATGAGCGCCATGATCAAGGGAGAATACACATGTTTCCAACATTAGAAACCGAAAGATTGAGGTTAAGGGAAATAACAAATGATGATGCGAAAAGTATCTTCGCCTGCTTTTCGGATGAAAATGTCCTTCAATTTTATGGGCAGGAAGCTTTCGAGCATATAGAGCAAGCAGAGGCTCTTATTGATTTTTTTACAAACAGCTACAAGGAGAAAAAAGGGATCAGGTGGGGAATCGAGATCAAAGGACAGCAGGGAATTATCGGGACCATTGGATTGAATGCCTGGTCTCCCAAGCATAAAAGAGCCGAAATAGGCTACGAGATTCATCCTGATCACTGGAGGAAAGGCTTTACTTTTGAAGCGCTCTCCAAAGTGATTGAGTACGGATTCGATGATTTCGGCCTAACCCGCATAGGAGCCGTTGTTTTCCTTGATAATCAGGCATCCAATAAATTGCTGTCCAAGGCCGGTTTCCAGCTGGAAGGGATATTAAGAGATTATATGTACCAAAATGGCGTGGCACATGATACTTATGTTTATTCTCTGCTTAAGGATAGCAGATTATATTAAGAGTATAGGAAATCCTTATTTTCGGGGTGAATATATTGGATCAGGAACAAAGAGATATCGCCTTAAAGACGTTAATATATTTATGTAAAGGTTCACGAATAGAAGGTTTACTATTCTATGGGTTGAGGGTTCTTCTATCTGAAAATGATCACAACGGAAACAGAATTGATGGTCAAATATCAATAAATATTGAAAACGAATTTGAAGTATTTCCTTCAATGCCCGAAATTCCTCCTCCGCCTAAAGAGAATCACAGACGTGATTTAACTGAGTCAGCAAGAAAATTATGTGAACTGCGATTGAAGAAAATTGTAGATATCAAATTAGGCAGGGAAATCCCCCACCTCTATTTAATTTTTGATACTGGAGAGGTTCTTTACATTAATGGGCATCACAAAGATTTTGAAAGCTGGCAGGTGGAGGTTCACAATAACACCAATTTGAGTGATGTTTTTGCAGTAGTGGCTTGTCCCGGTGATAACCTGGCTACCTGGGCGCCAGAGGATATTGTTTAAAAATATTGAGTCATTGGGAGATGGAAAGTTGAAAAATAGAAAAAGAAAAAAAGAAAGGCAGCATGGCTTTTTTAAAGAAATTCTAATTGAATGCAGAGATTCAATCCTATTTGAAGTAGTTTGGAACATCTTACTGTTTATGCCAAGAATAATGATTCGCTTTGTAAAAAACCTTTGGTAAGATGGGAATTTAAAAAACTCGATTCTTAAATAAAGGTTTGATTTTTTAATTAATATTAGGCTATATAATGTTTGATAAAATTAAGAGTTGGGCGAAAAAATTAAAACAACAGATATTTATTCTTTACTATGCTTGTAAAGATGATCGAGTACCTTGGTATGTCAAAGCATTTACTGGATGTGTTGTCGCTTATGCGTTTAGCCCCATTGACCTAACACCAGATTTTATCCCTATTCTAGGCTATTTAGACGATGTAATTCTGCTTCCGTTAGGGATAATGTTGGCATTGAAAATGATCCCGAAGGATGTATTATCTGACTGTGAAATGAAGGCAGAAATACTGATGAGAAACGGGAAGCCGAAGAATTGGATAGGCGGCTCAATTATAATATTTATTTGGGTTCTAATTGCAGTTTGGGCCGTTACAGCAATTTACCCACTATTTACCTGAACGGGTGCTTTGACCTAAAAAAGGATAAGGCACCTTTTTTATTAAGCCAGAGGTGCTCCTATCCTTCGGCATTTCCAAGATTGTTTAATCTCTCATTGCTCCAGCCTTTCGGGAAGTCATTGACCCTTGTCCTTCGCTGACATCTTTTTGAATTTCTTGTTTTACTTTTTGGGGATCAGTTCCCGCGAAACCTGATTTCATTATAGAACCCGCATTCGCTTTGCCCTGGTGATCCTGTTTCATAGAAGTCCTCCTAGTTAGTTATTTAACAATCTTATTGTTTGAGAAAATCATCCGGTATATTCAGAGGGCTTGGACTTTCCTTTCCTAATAAATGAAATATTTAAATGTAAAAATATAACTTTCAGCTTTCATAGACCGGCTAGTCTGCCGGTCTATTTTCTCTTCCTTGGAACTTCCCCATCTATTGGCTCCTTACCAATTTGTTTTTGAATAGTAAACTTTGTTTCATAAAAATGAAAATTTATTGACAATCCAAATTCGCCTCTGGTATTTTAAAAGAGAACAAAGATTCATATAAGAAAACATTAAAGCCGCAAATATTAAAAAATGTATGATTTTATTTGATAAAAACAAGATATCTATTAGGAGGTTTTGCAAATGCAAACTGAAATAATTTATGAACTTCGCCGTCCTAAGAATTTAATTCCTGGGAAAAAGTATCCAGCATTGTTTGTCATGCATGGTATAGGAAGCAACGAACAAAATATGCTCTCACTAGTTAATGGCCTGGAAGATTCCTTCTTTATTTTTAGTGTAAGGGGACATTTAACCCATGGGATGGGATTTGCCTACTTTACCATCCAGGGATATGGAAAACCACATCGGGAAGTATTCGATGACGGAATCAAAAGAGTAGCTGAATTTATTGATTATGCATCACTAAATTATGAGATAGACCCCGAACAATTATACTTGATGGGCTTTAGCCAAGGAGCCATTGTTTCCATGACCTTAGCACTCACGCAAGGAAAGATTAAGGGTGTTGTGGCTCTAAGTGGTTATATTCCTCAATTTGTAAAGGAAGAATACACAATTAACACAGGTAATTATTTATCGGTCTTTATCTCGCACGGGGAATATGATCAGGTCCTGCCATATGAGTGGGGGAACGAAAATGTGGAGTATTTTACTAAGCTTGGGGTTCCCGTGACATTTAAATCTTATCCGGAAGGGCACACAGTATCACCAAAAAATCTTCAGGATTTTCAAGCTTGGATTTTAAATGATTTGCGAAAATAATCAACCAAACATACAAAAAATAGGGAGGGGAATAAAAGATGATGCCATCATTATTTATTGCTCACGGTGCACCATTAATTGCGATTGAAAATAATGAGTATACAAAATATCTAAATCAACTAGGTCAGGACCTTCCTCGTCCAAAAGCTGTTGTTTTGTTTTCTGCGCATTGGGAATCCAAGGTGCAGCAGGTAAGCCGGGTCCATGAGTATAATACGATTTATGATTTTGGCGGCTTTGATCCGCAGCTTTATACAATTCAGTATCCTGCTCGCGGGGATCACGACATTTCAAAAGAAATAGAAGATTTATTTACTGAAAATGGTATTGCTTTTGAAAATGACACATCTCGTGGTCTGGATCACGGTGCATGGGTAGTACTTCGTCTGCTTTATCCGAATGCAGATGTTCCGGTAATTGCCATGTCGGTGAATCCAAAGCTTACTACCGAGGAGCAATATAACATCGGAAAATCTCTATCGGAGTTAAGAGAAAAGGATATTTTAGTCATCGCCAGCGGGGGCACCGTTCATAATTTAAGAGCCTTAAAGTGGGCTGACAATGGACAGGTTGATTCATGGGCACTTGAATTTGATGATTGGCTGGCAAAAAAACTGGAAAACTGGAATGTAGAATCCCTTTTTAACTATGATTCACTTGCACCTCATGCAGCATTGGCAGTCCCCCCATACGGGAATGAACACTTTATTCCAATCTTTTATGCAATGGGTGCAGCTGCCAACAATCCAAGGGCAACTTTGCTTCATCGCAGTTTTCGATATGGAAACCTTAGTCACAGCGTTTGGCAATTTGGGTAATTTCTTGGAATTTTATTTGAGGAGAATTTTAACGTGGATCTAAATGTCATTGCTAATGAAATTTATCGTCATCAGAAAAGTGCTAAAGAGATGGATAAAATTTCAATACGGTACCCCTCTATTACAATTGAGGATGCTTATAAAATTCAGGAAATCAACATGGAAAAAGAATTACAAAACAGTGACCAATTTGTTGGCTGGAAAATGGGGCTGACAAGTTTGGCGAAGCAACAATCCGTAGGGGTCAATCAGCCCATTTACGGAAGATTGCTAAAGTCTATGGAGATGTCCAATAAGAAACTTTCTATGGAAGGTTTGATTCATCCGCGAGTGGAGCCTGAACTTGCTTTCTTAATGAACAAAAGACTCGAAGGAAATAATATTACTGAGCAAGAGGTTTGGGAGGCCACTGAAGGGATAATGCCAGCATTAGAGATTATTGACAGCCGTTATAAGGATTTTTCTTTTAATCTCATGGATGTCGTTGCCGATAATGCTTCCAGTGCAAGGTTTTTGATATCAGAAATAATGTATAAGCCCGGACAGCTTCAATGGGAAAAAGCAAAGGTACGAATGAAGTTGAATAATCAAGTGGTCCAAGAAGGTAAAGGTTCCGCTGTTTTGGGAAATCCAGTTCGTTCGGTCGTTGAATTGGTCAAAATGTTACATGCCTCTGGGCTATGTATTGAGCCCGGTATGATTGTGCTAACCGGTGCAATAACCGAAGCCATTCATGTTTTTAGAGGGGATTCCATTGAGACTGAATTTGTTGGGCTTGGTAAAATGGATTTAACAATCATTTAACTTTCTGGGGGGTTGGAAATGCCAATTGTACAGGTACACTTGCTGGAGGGCAGATCGAAAGAATTGAAACAGCAATTGATTGCAGAGATTACAGCCGCCGTTAGCCGGACGTTAGGCAATTCACCTGAAACCATCAGAGTATTATTACATGACGTTCCACCTGAAAATTGGGGTGCAGCAGGTTTGCCAATGAGTAAAAAACGGGATAAATAAGTAACAAATTTAAAGGCGCCATGAAACTAATGGCGCCTTTTTGATATGTATTCTTAATGAATCACAATAGTTATAGCCAACGGCTGGGGCAGTAAAGTTGACGAATGAAAAAACTGAAAATATACTTTTATTCGAAAAAGGAGTCGGAAAAGAGGAGAAATATAGATGATTAAATTAAGATTTTTTGAACGTTCGGATTTTCAACAGCTAATAAACTGGATGGAGTCCCCAGAATTTTTATCGCAATGGGGAGGTCCGGTGTTTAGTTTCCCATTAACGGAACAGCAGTTGGAGGATTATCTTGAAAATGCGAACCATCATCATTCCCGGGCTTTGGTTTACAGTGTGTTGGAAAAGGAAACCGGAAGCGTAATAGGACATATATCATTAGGTCATATCGATCGAAACAACAAGTCGGCAAGAGTAGGGAAAGTACTGGTTGGAGACGCAAAGGTAAGAGGTAAAGGGATAGGTCTGCGTATGATGAAAGAAATCCTCAAAGTTGCATTTGAGGAACTTGAATTACATAGAGTCAGTCTCGGTGTATTTGATTTTAACGCTTCAGCCATTGCTTGTTATGAAAAAGCAGGGTTTAAAAAAGAAGGGTTGATCCGAGATTACATGAAAAGTGGCAATGAATACTGGAGTATGTGGGAAATGAGTATATTGGAAGATGAATGGAAAGCAATAAAGAAAGATTAGGCATAGCATTCCATCCTCAGCACTTCTGTATAGTGAGTATGATAATAGGGGGTTTTGTTTTTGATTAAAGGCTTATATGAAGCGCATTTACCTGTCAGTAATCTTGAAAACTCGATTGAGTTTTATAAAAAATTAGATTTGGAAATGGCTTATAGACAAGAAAACTTAGTGTTTTTCTGGATTGATAAAGGAAGAAGCTGGTTGGGATTATGGGAGACAGATAAAGTTCATACACCTTACCATCCTTCAATTAGACATGTTGCCTTGCAAATTGATGCAGAGGATATGACTAATATTAAGGGATGGCTGGAAGAAAGAGGGATAGCCGTATCCACTAATTTTGGATTCCCTCCCGAAAAACAGCCGCTCATATTACCTAACAATCCGCATGCGCATGCAGCTATTTATTTCAAGGACCCCGATGGCAATAGTATTGAATTGATTGCTCCGTTAAGGCTGGATTTTCAAGAAGAATTTAAAATGATGACTTTAGAAGAATGGGAACAAAAAAACAAGAATGTGAAGTAATGTACATAAACAAAGGCTGCGTTGATTCGAATATCCTATAAAAACAACGCCATGAACCACATGGCGTTGATTCAGTATGTATTGTTAATGAATCACAACAGCCTGGCTGCCCATCAGTTCCCCGCTGGCGATAAAATGATCCCGGTCTACTTTACGGTCTTTTTGGCCATACGGATCGTTCACATAGATAAATTCCTTATCAAACCCAGTGATGACGACGCTGTGCATCTGGAAGGTCACCTCGACCGGTCCTTCCGGCGTATTCCATGTCTGGAAAGGGGCATGTGGTGAAAGGCTAGCCGTCGTCAGCACCCAAACCGGTGATTCATTCCTCACTTCATTGAGAAGTTTGGAAAAGGGCAAAAGAAGGTATACGACCGCTTTTTTTCTTCTCATCCCCCTAACTCCCTTTCTATTTGTGCACCATCTTCCTTTACCCCGCCGAGCAAAAAGCAAACCTTAAGAATAGAATATTGGTAGGATCTTTTAACAATATATAGGGGTTTACAATAATTTTGTACTTACAAACTGGGAAATGGATTAATATAGAAATATAGGATAAATTTTTACATTAAACTAATGGGAGGGTGGCTATGAATAAATATCTAAAACTCATACTTGGGTTTTTGGCTGCCATCTTAGTCGGTATTGGGCTGCTTGTAGCGGTCTTTATATTTGAAATGAAGCCTGATAAAGATGAGGAAGAAAAGATAAAGATTCAAGCTGAGCAGTATGTAAAGGAAAAATTTAATGACGATTTCGAGATATATGACGTTTTGTATGACAATATGGGCAACTTTGAATTTGAATATGCTGTTAAGGTCAGGGATAAGAAAACCCATACTCAATTTTTAATTTACTATGATGATGAAACAAATCAAATGGTCGATACCTATAGGGCTGATAAATGGGCAGATGATTTAGAAACTGAAATACGTCCTTTCATTAAAGAAACCTTTGGGGAGCCAACTGATTTATTTGTATTCTTTACCAATGAAAATATCGAATTTAATAAGGATTCTATTAACCCTGGAAGTTATAAAGAATCGAAAGCTACAGCAACAATCCGTATCAGCATTTCCCGAAAGAGAAGTGACGAGGACGATAAAAATCTTAATGAGGTAATATCTTTCCTTAAAACCGAAGTAAAATTGAAAACTGGGTCGGTTATGATTGAATATATCACAGAAAATGGTGAAATCTTGGATGATGAATGGGAGAGAGAATTTTAGTTCCTTCTTAAAACGGAGTCCAACGGTCCAAAGAGCTTGCTGCTCGTTTTCCCTGAATGAAGGAGTGGGTGCAAAGGTGTCAGTCCCCACTCTTCTTTTTTAGTACAGTGGGGGACTGATCTTACAGGACGACAGCGTGCCAGGTTCATCCTTTCCTTGCGTGAAACCGACGATGAAGCTCACGTACTTGCTCCGCCAGTTCAGGAACAGGTCCGTCAATTGGGGTATCGGTAATAACTTCCTGGATGGGAAGATTCCGAACGCGAGATGGAGAAACTCCCATTTTACTCAACCATTGTGCCAGCTGTTCGGACGAACTTGCATAAACAATCCGGCCCAGCCTAACCCAGCCATGGGCCGCAGCACACATAGGGCAATGTTCGCTTGATGTATATACTGTTGCGCTACTTCTTTCCTCGGGTGTCATGTTCGCGGCCGCCCAGCGCGCCAGAGCAAATTCCGGGTGCTGGGTATGGTCACCGCCAGCAACGTGGTTATGATCTTCTGCAAGCACGTCTCCGTTGGCCGACACCAGAACGGAACCGAATGGCTCGTCTCCTTTCTCCAGCGCGATTGTTGCTAATTCAATACAACGTCGAAGGTGCTTCAAATCGGAATCACTTAGCATATTTGGATCCTCCTAGTGCTTTTTATAAAAACATCTTCCACTTCTTATAGAAGTAATCAAACATATATAACAACCATAACATTTTCCACAAAAGCGTCAAATAAACCCACTCCTGCTTGGGGGGGAACATAAAAATATTGACGCCTTCACAAAATTAAGATTATCAAACGGAGCAAGCCTTCGATAAGAGGAGATAAAATGTTCAATAAAATTAAGGATTGGGCGAAAAAATTAAAACGGCAAATATTCATTCTTTACTATGCTTGTAAAGATGAACGGGTACCTTGGTATGCAAAGGTATTTACTGGCTGTATTGTCGCCTATGCGTTTAGTCCAATTGATCTGATACCGGATTTCATCCCAATTCTCGGCTATTTGGACGAGGTCATTCTCCTTCCGTTAGGGATAATGTTAGCATTGAAAATGATACCGAAAGATGTATTATCCGATTGTGAAGATAAGGCAGAAGCACTGATGAGAAATGGCAAGCCGAAGAATTGGACAGGCGGTTTAATAATATTATTGATTTGGTGCCTAATTACAATATGGGCAGTAATGAAAATTTATCCACTATTACTACATTAGGAGGGATTAAATGAAGAATAAAAATAACCTGAAAACTATTAACTGGAGCATTTTCGTCATCGTTTTATTGACGGCGGTTATTACTGCAACCATCACACTAAATGACCTATACAATACACCTGCCTTCGGTGAAGATGCACAGTCTCGTGCAGGGTTACGTTGGGGGACGCTCCATTTTGTCATTACCATTGCCATGCTGATCATTTTTGCTTTCCTAGCAAAAGGCTGGAAACAGTTATTCCCATTTAATGTTCCAATTGCTATTATTCTTGTTGGTTTTTGTTATGAATTATTTTTTCTTACATTTACGATAGGCTGGGTTGGTATACAGGGGATGCTTGGCTTCCTGATTGCCATCTTAATAGCACTTATTTTAATAAGTTCCTATTCAATTTATTTTCTTGTTGAACGCCGCAGGACTGTGAAGCGAGGGGACGGTTCTGCTGCATTTTTAAACAGAAGGAGTGATTGAGTGAACTTTATAAAAGGGAAATTTAAGGCATTCGAAGAATTAACCAATCATTTGAATTCCGTTGCTGACACACCAAACACCTATCTCATTGGGATTGATGGCTTTGGCGGTTCGGGAAAAAGCACATTGGCGGATAAAATAACTGAACATTGCGCGAATGTCACTATTGTACACATGGATGACTTTTATCTTCCATCATCAGAGATCATCCAAGCACATCCCACTAAAAAACCGGTTGGCGCTGATTTTGATTGGCAGCGTTTATTAAAGCAAGTGATTGAACCGCTTAATCAGGAAAAAGGAGGCCATTACCAGCGATATGATTGGAAAACAGATGCTCTTGCGGAATGGCATAGTGTTTCACTGGGTGGGATTGTCATCATTGAAGGCGTTTATTCCATACGGGAAGAATTATCAAACCTTTATGATTTAAAGATTTGGGTGGACTGTCCACGTGAAATAAGGCTCTCGAGGGGTATTGAAAGAGATGGGGAAGAAGCTCGCGAGATGTGGGAAAATAATTGGATGCTCTCCGAAGATATTTATTTTGAAAAGCAAAAACCGATTGAAAGGGCAGACATGGTTGTCGATGGGACGAAAGGAAATTAATACATACTCGGTATAGGGTGGGGTGTGGATGAAAAATAAAGTTCTTTTCTTTTTAATTTTTGCTATTACTCTGTTTGGTATTTATCTAATTTTTAATCCTATTGGTGTTTTTGATTTAATAACAAAATAACCTCAGATACCCATTTATACGAAGAACAGTTTTTTTATGTCTAAATTACTTTGTTCCAGCCCTCCTGTATAACCCGCAGGAGGGCTGAACTCGTCAGTCTTATTTTAGAAACGCGTTATAATACCTAACCATCGCCACCGCGAAATCTCCTCTTTTTACGGATTCCTGTGGGTAGAAACTTGCTTTCACAGTAGGCTTCAGGTCATAAGGTCCCTGGCTGACAGTGAATTTTGCATTAATGATGTTCAGGTCGAGCGCCAGCTGAACATAGCCTTTCAGTTCCGCAGGGATTTGTACGGCGTCCTCTATCGCAATTCGTTCATCTTTGTATTGCACAGTCAGATTCCCAGTGAAGGCCTCCGCCTCTTTTTGCAAGCCCAGGCTTTGGATAAGGGAATAAGCCAACTCAGTGCGGCTGACCGAACTTTTCGGGGCAAATTTGCCGTCGGCTTTAGGAAGCATGACTCCTTTAAACTGCTGCTTTTGATCCCTGAAAGCTGCGCCTTTGGCAGCAACAGCTTCAATAAAAGGGACTTCATCAGCCGTCACATCCTTGAACGTCGGGTTACCGGAAGAAGGAAGGGACTGGCGGATTACCGCACCCATCACCAAATATTTGGACAGGTCGCTTCTCGTTAATTCGGACTCAGGCTTAAAGGTGCCGTTTGCGTATCCGTCAAACAAGCGCTCACTCACACCCAACTGGATTGCGCCTGCCGCCGGGTGACCGGAAATGTCGTTTAATCCTGCAACACCGCTCACTTTAGTAAAAGCAAGTGTTCCCTGAACTTTTTCAGGAAGACCAATGCCAATTGGATTCGCTTCATTACCCCTCAAACCTTTGATTTGGAGCTTCCATTTCCCTGGATCTGGGGAAGGGACGGTCACAGTCCTGGCTGTGTTTAGCGGGAAAAGCAGACTGACCCCCGAACTGTACTCAGTGCCATTGGGTGAAGTAAGAACAAGGTTTACAGGGTTCCCAGTTTCTCCGAGGAGCCCTTTTGCTTCCACCTTTGCCGTCAATCCCGAAATTCCATTTTCGACTGTAAATTCGTATGGTGCAGTGGATATAAGGGTAAGCGGATTGTAATCGACGGTAAAATCACTTCTGGAAGTCGACGTTTCAACACTGCTGTTGAATGTTTGATTCGCATTGACTGTTTTACCGTACGTTTTCTTGTTGAAAACCGCATCAACGGCTGCATAGGCATTCACATAGCCTGCGCCAACTTCCCAGGATTCGTATCCGGGCATATTGGTAGCTGTTTTCCGGATGATTTCCTTGATTTCGGCAGGAGACAGAGTTGGGTCAGCCTCAATCATAAGGGCGACAATTCCGGCCACATGAGGGGTTGCCATCGAAGTCCCGCTCATATGGGTGTAATAAGGAAGATGAGCGGGATCCAGATTTTCAGCATCCTGGTCGATTGACAGGCTTGAAACAGGGGCAAGTACCCGGGTTGATACGATATCGACCCCGGGAGCCGTTACAGTCGGTTCATCCTTCCAGGACCATTCCTCTCCATCCACTGTAAATGTGCCGCCGGACCCTTTTGTCCCTCTGGAAGAGAAATCGGCCAATGTCCCATCCTTCACTCCAGCTGCGATTGAAATTACCCATGGAGCCTTGGCATATGGGTTGTGTGTATCTTCGCCAGGTCCTTCATTACCGGCTGCAAAAAGGACGGTTATGCCCCGGTCATAGGCTTTTTTACTTGCTACATTGATGGGGTGGTGAGGGTCAAAGCCTCCCGAAGAGCCCCAGGAATTTGTGATCACACGGATATTGTATCTTTGCTGATTGGCAATGGCATAATCAAAGCCGCCAATCCCGTCAAGAACAAACAATGCTGCCCCGGATCCATATCCGATTAAATCCGCTCCAGGAGCCGCTCCTTCATACTTACCTCCCGACATGGCACCTGTGCCGCCCACTGTACCGGCTACATGGGTTCCATGTCCCGAATTCGTATCAGTATTTGCTACGTTCTCCTGATACGTAATCGGCAGCAGGGAAGGGGAGAGGCTGTTCAAATTTGCTGAAGCCATGACATTTTGAACAAGATTCCTTCCCAATTCATGGTCCCTGTGTGTACCGTCGACTCCACTGTCATTCACGACAACCCCAATCCCCTTGCCGGAAACAGGGAGGCCGCCATTGGCTTTCCTGAAGGATTCGTCAGTACGAAGCCTATCTACACCGGTAATTTCGGTTGCTTCTGCATTAAAGTAGGTTAGCTTTTTATTCAAATACAGGGAGCTCACCTGGTCACTTTCCGCCAGTTTTTCAATCTGGGCTTTCGTGGCAAGAACACCTGCAATCGGCAGGGAGCGCATGAGAATTCCTGTGTCGATCCCAAGGTCCTTCAGCACCTGAACCTGTCGGCTATCCGGAGCGCTGTCCCCCTTAAATGTAACAATAACTTCCACAATGGAAGCAGTCCCGAGCGCTTTTGTTAAAAGTGGATCGACGACGGCTCCGCTCTCTGCTTTGGCATGCATTCCCCCGCTTTTGGCGAAAAAGGCAGGAATCAGCAGAAATAAGATAAAAACAACATGAAGCAAACGTTTCATTTTTTCCCCTCCATTAATTGCATTAATATTCCAACTTCTTTATTATCGCCTTTGGACGGGCCGGCGACTATTCTTCTAAGGTTATAAAATAAAAGAACGGAAGGAGTATACAGGCTATTACTAAAGTTATAGGGGAAGCAGAAAAGGGCCCGCCATAGATGGCAGACCCTGCATGATTATTTTTTGACAGGTATTGCGTATTCGAAAGACTCATCTACCGCTTTGTAGGCATCTACATAACCAGTACCTGCTTCCCATGTTTCATGCAAGGGCATTGGAGTGGCCGTCTTTTCCAATATCCCTTTTACTTCAAGCGGGGACAGCAGCGGGTTGGCGTCCAGCATAAGGGCGATAACTCCGGCCACATGCGGGGCAGCCATGGATGTTCCGCTCATCGTTGTGTAATACGGAAGATAAGCGGGTTCAACGTACTGAAGATCCTTAGAGGCGCCAAGGGAGGCGACCGGAGAAAGGACTCTTGTGGAAATGATGTCAACACCAGGGGAGGTAACTGTTGGCCGGTCCTCCCATGTCCATTGCTGACCGTCAACAACCACCGTACCCCCTCTATTCTTTTCCCCGCGCGATGAAAAGCCTGCAAGGTTCCCAGTTTTATCGCCGGCCGCAACGGTAACGACCCAAGGAGCCTTTTTATAGTTTCCGGAGATCGTTTTCTCCCCGGGTCCGGAGTTCCCCGCTGAGAAAACGGTGACAATTCCACGGTCATAAAGCTTCTTGGTGGCAATATTGATAGGGTGAAGCGGGTCAAAAGGCTTGCCGGCCTCTGATGTATCTCCCCATGAATTGGTGATAATCCGAATATTGTATTCCTCCTGATGGGTTAAAGCATAGTCGAACCCGCCGATAGTATCGAGTATGGCCAGTGCGGCACCTGAGCCATAGCCAATCAGACTGGAACCGGGAGCCACACCTTCATATTTTCCGCCAGACATGGCGCCATTGCCGCCTACGATTCCGGCAACATGGGTGCCATGACCCGAGTTGGTATCGGTATTTGGGACATTTTCAATATAAGTGATTGGCAGAAGGGCATCCAAGGCGTTTAAATTGGTGGATGCCAGAACATTCTGGACGAGGCGGTCCCCATACTGGATGTCCCTGTGGGTTCCGTCCACACCACTGTCATTAATCACAACTCCAATTCCCTTTCCTGAAACAGGAAGCCCTCCATTCAGCTTCCGCATATCATCGCTTGTCCGGACTTTATCAACGCCTGTCAAATCCGTAGAAGAGTCATTTTCATATCTGAGCGGTTTATTATAATAGATGGATAGAACATCATCGCTTTGCGCCAGCCTGTTAACTTGTTCCTTTGTGGCCAAAACGCCGGCCATAGGCAGGCTTTTCAGCACGATCCCTTTTTTTATACCGATCCCCGAAAGCAGGCTGAGTTGCTGCGAACCGGTTGTGCCGCTGTCCTTAAACGTAACAATCACCTCAACGGGGACAGTCGAAGTCTCGAGAAGCTTAGCTAAACCAGGATCGATTACCGCGCCTCCATTTCCTGCCGCCTTGGAAGTTGACCAGGGCATCAAGCCGCTTAGCAGCACCCCGGCAAAGAGAACTGCCGTCAATAAGCATATTTTCATTTTCCACTTCATTTACGTCACCTCTGTAAAAGTAATGTGTTCCTTCATAAAATATCTCATGTTCGGCAGGAAACAACTATTATGCAGAGGACGTATATGTAACTATGGCTGGCACTATATGCTCTACATCCAAAGTAGTATATGAAATAGGAAGGACGGGTTCCTCCTGCATGTGATTATGCAGAAAAAAAACCCCTAAAAACCTGGGGGAAGGGGGACAAGCTGTTTTTGAACGGCCTGGATGACCACCTGTGACCTGCTTTTTACATTCAGTTTCCTGAAAATCTTGCTGACATGGATTTTAACCGTTTTATCACTGATGTAAAGCTTGTTGGCAATCTCCTTGTTGCTCATGCCTTCCACGAGGCATAAAAGCACTTCCTTCTCGCGCTCGGTGAGTGCCTTTTCTTCCTGGTCCGTTTTTTTCTGCTGATGGAAGGACAGAAGCTTCCGGGTCATCGAAGGATGAATGACAGACTCTCCCTTTGCGACAGTCCGGACTGCTTCCACAACCTGTTCGGAAGGCGCATCCTTCAGTATGTATCCGTCCGCACCCTCACGGATGGCAGACATAAAATATTCTTCATGGCTGTGCATGGTTAATATCAAAATCTTAACATCTGGATATCTGTTTTTAATAATCCCGGTTACCTCGACTCCGTTCCCATCCGGCATATTGATATCCATGATAATCAAGTCCGGCTTCAGATCGGGCATCCTGCGGATGGCCTCTTCGCCGGATTGAGCTTCACCCGCCACAAACATATCTTCTTCCATTTCTAAAATGTTGCGCAAACCATCCCTTAAAACAGCATGGTCATCCACCAGCATCAGCTTGATCAATTTGACTTCCTCCTTCAAACCCCATTTTCGGTACAATGATTGTTACTTCCGTGCCAGAGCCCTCATGGCTGTCTATTTGCAGGGAGGCATTTATTTTATCTGCGGCATCATTCATTTGCAGGATTCCAAAATGAGGCTGTGTGCGAGCTTTCAGCATGGCCTGAAACAGGGAAAAGCCTTTTCCGTTGTCTTTAATTTTCAGCAGGATATGTTCGCTTTGATAGCTTAATAGTACTTCAAGCTTATCCGCATTCGAGTGTTTTACGGCATTTTGGATACTCTCCTTAAAGGTATCGAAAAGAACCTTTTCTGCCATTGGTGAGAGCTCTTCTTCATGGCCCCTGACTTCAAAATGAATGATTTTTCCGTGGTCCTTCCTGACGGCCTCAATTTTATTTGCAATGGCCATTTTTAATCCGGTTCGTTCGGTCGGATAAGGCCTGAGCGCGTAGATTGATGCCCTTACTTCCTTCAGGCTTTCCCTGAGCCCCAGGATACTTTCTTTCACAAGCATGGCTGTGACCTGCGGCTGTTTGGCAATTTTCTTTCCGGCGGTATCCAGCTTCATAACGGCACCCGCAAGCGTCTGGGCAAGACCATCGTGAATCTCCCTGGCAATACGATTCCTTTCTTCAAGAACAATGCGCTTTTCCTTTTCGTTAAAAAGCATTTTCGTCTTGAGAATAACGGCAAGCTGATTTGAAAGGGTGGCAATTGAACGGATATCTTCGTCTTCAAAGCTTCTTGTCCGGCTTCTCCCAACAAAAAACATCCCCACGGTTTCATTATCGATTACAAGCGGAGAGTAGACCGCCGATTTAATATCCTTTTCGAAAAACGAATCAGCTGGCCCGAAGCCCTTTTTCCGATTGTCAAAGATAAGAGGGCTTTTAACCTCGTCAAAGGATGAGAGGAGGTTAGATGTAGTTTCAGCATTTTTACGGACATGCCCATCTTTGATTGCAAGCTGCCATTCGCCTCCTTCTTTTACCCATAAGAGGAGGGCATCCACATTCATGAAATCCTGAAAGCTCTCTTTCAGTTTGCTCAGCCATTTTTGGGTCGGCAGCATCTGGTTTAGTTCATTGGTAATATTGAACAGGGCTTTCAACCGCTTTCTTTCTTTCCTCAGCCTGACAATGACGGAGCTGAGCAGAGCAAGACCCACTAATGGAGAGAAGAAAAAGAAGTATGAAAAGATGTCAATTTCTCCCCGGTCCTGTCCGATAAAATAGAGAAGGAATCCGTACAGCAGGGAAACCAGGCCGCTAAGGCCCTCGGTGATCGATTTTTGCAGCCAAATCTTAAAAGGATAAGGCTGGGGCCGAATGACAAGAACCATATCGACAATCAAATTGTTGAATAACAAAAAGAGTGCCAGCAACATGCTATATTGGGCCAATCCCAACATGATTTCAGAATCTGTGAACTTTTCAAGGATAGGAATTGCATGGAATAAAAGTATATGTGACAGGAAAAAACTTACAATCAGCTGGGCCGGATTAAAAAATACGATACGGACAGGACGGCGTTGAATCAAATTGACAGTCAACACTGCAATCGCAAAGATAACCAGGGTATAGGAAACGCCGTATAATATGTAGATAACATATAACAGCGGGAAACTAATCGATGTAAATCCTCTCCAAACAGGCATAGGGAAGTATTCACTGAGGAATAAGAACAATGTTAATAGCAAAAGAACTATAGGCTCATGCGGAAGATACATATCCTTCAGTGACCTCGTAATGATTGCCCAGCCAACAAGGGATACGGCTGCCAAAAGGAATTTAGAATATTTTTCTCTCTGGTTTAAAACATTGATAAGTCTCCAATCCTCCAATTCATTTAAAGAATTTTCTGTAATCTATTTTATTAAAGGAAAACCTGCATGACAATAGAAAAAAACCTAATTGGTCGAATGGCAAGACCACTGACCAACCAAGGCTAAAAAACCTATTTGGTTTTCTGTTTTATTTTGTCAAAGGGAGCCAGTTTTCGCAATTCTCCTAAAACTGTTTTAAGAATAGTACATATGGACTATAATACCATTGTTTAAAGTGGACTTTAATATTGACTGTTCCTCCTTCTTATAAAAAATGTTTACTATGAAGGCAACAAGGAGGACAATATAAATATTCTTTTTTTACAGTAGTTTTATCACTAAAAATTTGGCAAAAGGAGTTCCATTTGTATGGATAGAATGAAAAGAAATTTTGAACATTTATCACCGGCTCAAATCATTGTAACTTTTTATTTGATTGCAGCGTTCATAGCGGTTGCTCTCTTCAGCTTGCCTTTCGCCACCAAACCGGGTGTGGAGCTTTCCTTTCTGGATGTATTGTTCACTGCCGTGAGTGCAATCAGTGTAACAGGGCTGGCAGTTGTCTCCACCCCCGACACATTCAGTACGGCTGGTATTTTCATCCTGATGTTCGTCTTGCAATTCGGCGGCATAGGAATCATGACACTGGGAACTTTTTTTTGGCTGATCCTCGGAAAGAAAATAGGGTTGAAGGAAAGGAAGCTAATCATGACGGACCAGAACCAGTCAACATTGGCGGGGCTTGTCCGGTTGATGAAGAATATTTTATTCATTATCCTGGCGATTGAACTGGTTGGCGCAGCCATACTGGGGACTTATTTTTTAACGTATTTTCCAACCTGGCAGGAAGCGTATCTGCATGGCTTGTTCGCCTCAGTGAGCGCAACGACGAATGCGGGCTTTGATATTACCGGGGAATCTTTGGTGCCTTTTGCAAATGATTATTTTGTTCAAATCATTAACATCATTCTCCTGACGCTCGGGGCAATTGGCTTTCCCGTGCTGATCGAGGTCAAGGACTATGTGAAAAATAGAAAACTCAATCGTGCCAATCATTTTTCTTTATATACAAAGCTGACAACAACCACCTTCTTTACGTTAATGTTCGTTGGAACTGCTGCTATTTTAATATTGGAATCCGGACGTTTTTTTGCCGATAAATCCTGGCATGAGTCATTCTTTTATGCCTTCTTTCAATCGGCTACCACCAGGAATGGAGGGTTGGCCACGATGGACGTTAGCCAATTTTCCGAGCCGACCCTGCTTGTGATATGCTTGTTAATGTTCGTCGGGGCTTCACCAAGTTCGGTGGGGGGCGGTGTGCGGACCACCACTTTTGCGATCAATATCCTATACATTTATAACTTTTCAAGAGGACGGAAAAGCCTGAAAATCTTCCGTCGCGAACTGCTTCAGGATGATATCCTAAAATCAATGGCGATTATGCATACCGCGCTTGCAATCTGCTTTCTCGCTGTGATAGCCCTTAGATTTACCGAGCCTTTTTCCCTAATGGAGATTTTGTTCGAGGTCTGTTCTGCTTTTGGAACGACTGGCTTATCAATGGGAATTACCCCGGAGCTCAGCAGTATTGGCAAGACGATAATTATCATGCTGATGTTTATCGGCCGGATTGGAATTCTCTCGTTCATCTTTATTTTTACAAAGAAGCAAACCGAGGACCATTTCCATTATCCGAAGGAGAGGATTATCATTGGATAACTTTCCGTATTTTAGGTTCTTAGTGACATTTTAAGTTGCAAAAAAGGAGCCGTCACTTTTAGTAAAAGACTGTTTTGGCAAGAATGTCATATTAAAACCCGACAGGCTTTGATGCCTGTCGGGTTTTATATTTCCAAAGAAGAGCAAAGGTGTTCTTCTCTTTAAAAAGTGTAAGATTCACCATCGTCAGGAACCAGGATATGGGCCTCCATGTCTTTCTCGTTGATAAAACTCTTTAATTCCTCTCTTGACAATGCCCAGTGATTGACAGCTTCCATGTGGACAGTGATGATTTTTGCCTGTGGGGCGGCCTTGTATACTTCATAAACATCCTCTTTCCCCATGACAAGAGAACCGCCCTCAAAGAACTGATTGTCTCCGGCGTTGACTACAATGATTTCCGGCTGCTGTGTGGCGATTACGTCCTGAACAGCATCATACCAAACCGTATCGCCAGCCACATATAGTGTTTTTTCATCCGAATGCTTGAAGACAACCCCGCACACCTGGCCAGCCAGTTTTAAGATTTCTCCTTTGCCGTGCTCTCCTTTTGTTTTCATCAGCTGGATGCCTTCAAAGACTGTGTCTTCTTGTAAAACCTCTACATTTTTGAAGCCGGAATTCCGAATTTGGGCCGCATCTTCTGCATTTTGCGCAAACAGTTTTATATTTTTAGGCAATGCTTCCATGGCAGCTTCATCCCAGTGGTCATAATGAAGATGTGTTACGATGACCGCATCAATATCCTGAATAATCTTGTCAATCGAGGTTGGCAAGCTAAACAGAGGATTGTACTGATCTTGTCTTGGTGAATTAGGGAATGGTGGGTAAGTCCCTTTTTCTGCTAACATCGGGTCGATTAAAAACCTTTTCCCTGCGTATTCAACGACGATTGTCGCATTTCTTATATGATGAATGTTCATTTTATCCACTCCTTTTTGGTTGCGGTTTTTTATCAACAATGCATATTCTAAACTATGGACTAGTAGCGATACATGGATGAATGAAAGTCTTTTGTCCTTTTGACTTTATTTATGAAAGGAGTGAAATACATGTTGGACCATACGGACAAGCGGATACTTGAGGAACTGTCGCGCAATAGCCGGCTCACGATGAAAGAATTAGGAGAGAAAGTCCATTTGACGGGACCAGCTGTTTCAGCCAGGGTGGCGAAATTGGAAGATAGCGGAGTGATTGAGGGTTATACCATTAAAGTGAACCAAGCAAAATTGGGTTATGCCATACATACTTTTATCACCATCATAACCGAAAGCATCTTTCATCAATCTTATCTGTCGTTCATAAAAACACAGGAAAGATACCTTATAAATAACTATAAAATCAGCGGGGATGGCTGCTACCTGCTCGAATGCAAGTTTCCATCCAATGAAGAATTGAATGAGTTTTTAAAAGAATTGAACGAACATGCAAACTACAAATTGTCTATTGTTATTGAGAAATAGCCATTTGGATCGAACGGTAAAAATGCTTAAAAAATGATAAAATTTTATAAAAGGGACAATAAGGGAGATGGAATGATGATTGATTATAATGGACGAAAGTTTGTTTCTATTGAAAATACCGAAAACGGGGAGGTTTCATCTAAAACGATTTTTGAGTATAAACAAGATGGGAACATCATTTCGGCTGCATACAGCGGCGGACAAATCCTCAAAGGCGCCTTGGTAGGGATTGTGAAGGAGAATGATTGCCTGGAGTTCAGATATAACCATGTGAACAGGAATAATGAAATTAGAGGAGGGGAATGTGTTTCCACTCCGGAAATCCTGCCTGATGGCAGAATCAGGCTACTTGAAAAGTGGCAATGGCTGGATGCCGAAAGGACGGAAGGAAGCTCCGTTATCGAGGAAATTAAATAAGCAATGCAAGGGGACGGTTCTCCTGCTTCATATTGGAAGATGAAGCAGGAGAACCGTCCCGCTGTTTCAATAAAAATTTGATAAGTATTGATAAATATTTATTGAAAAACGATAAATTTAATGGTAAATTAAATTCATAACTGAGAAGTGAGGTGTGTTTTTATATGAAACGTGGTTCAACCCTGTTTTTAAGAATGGCGGTTATTCTAATAGCAGCACCGGTTCTTGCTATGGGGATATTCGGGCTGTTTTGGCTTTCCAAGAATCCGGCAAACCCTGATTATGCCCATATCCTTTATCCAATTGTAATCGGCATGTATGTATCCGTGATTCCTTTTTTGGCTGCCTTGTATCAGGCTTTTAAACTTTTAAGCTATATTGACAAAAACCAGGCCTTCTCTGATTTGTCTGTTCAAGCTTTAAAGAGGATCAAATACTGTGCCATAGCCATCAGCGGTCTGTATGTGGTCATTTTGCCATTTGTCTTTCTCGTGGCGGAGCTGGACGATGCACCAGGTCTTATTATCATCGGAATGGTTCCTGTTTTTGCTTCCCTGGTCATCGCGGTTTTTGCTGCTGTCCTTCAGATGCTGTTAAACGAGGCGATTGAGATAAAATCGGAAAATGACTTAATAGTCTGAGGTGAAAACAATGGGAATTATAATCAATATTGATGTGATGCTGGCAAAGAGGAAAATGAGTGTAACAGAACTTTCGGAGAAGGTTGGGATTACAATGGCCAATCTGTCCATTTTGAAAAATGGGAAAGCAAAGGCCATCAGGTTCTCGACTTTAGAAGCAATTTGCAAAGCTTTGGACTGTCAGCCTGGAGATATTCTTGAATATCGCAGTGACGAAGATTCACAGGGAGGTTGAATAGATATAGTGTTGGATGAAGACAGGAGTAATTTGAAGCAGGGATTTTTCTGCTTCTTTTTTTGTGTTTCTACCGATAATGGTAAGTAATATCGGTCTGCTCCAGCCATATACCGAAATTAGATTAAGCCACTTCTTCGATTAAAAATGGTATAATTATTTTTAATCCTTTTTATAGCGGAAGGTGATGGTAGTGCAAAACGGTTTAAGGCAACTTCTGAGTCACTTTAATGATAAAGAAGCACATATTTTTTATCATTTTAATGATAACGATCTTTATCTCAATAATGTAATGACTTTTATTTCAATCGGCATTAAGAAGGGCTACCATATCCTGGTGATTGAAAATGAGAGAAATATCATTCATATCAACAGCAGGTTAATGAAGGAATTTAGCGAAGAAGAATGTTCCAAAGTTCATATTATTAATAATTTCGACTTCTACTATGCGAATAACTCCTTTGACCCCAAAGTTATTTATGACCATTTCATCAAAAGTATCGCTCCTTTCCTGGACGACCATAGTATGGTATGGACCTGGGGTCTTGTCGAATGGGGAGAAGAAAGTGAAATTATTCCTAAGATTAAGGAGTATGAACAGAACCTTGATAAGTTTATAAAAGGAAAAGACATCATTTCGGTTTGTGCATATGACGTTCAACGGACTCCGGAACAACTTAAAGATATTTTAATGACTTGCCATTGCGCAATGTTAACAGATGATCGTATATTTCTGCCGCAATCAAAATCATAATAAGATTGCTGGCATCATCTTTTAAGCAATCCGTTACAGGGATTACAACTAAGAAAAAACAAGGTGGAATTTATGACTGAACCGCTACTTAACATAAATGGTACCGATGCTTTAAATAGTATTGGTGAAAATATAATTATAGCTGATGAAAATTTTAATATTATTTGGTTAAATTCAAGAGCAAGAAAATTGTTTGAATCAATCGCTCCTTTATATAACCTGAAAAATGCAGAAGAAGTGATAGGAAAGAGTATGGATTTTTTCCATGATCACCCTTCGCACCAGCGGCAAATAATGGCTGGATTACAAGATGGGCATAGGGCAAGGATTTATATAAAAAATACCTTTGTCGCTGATATCGTAATTTCTCCCATTAGGAGCAGCCAGAATGAAAACCAGGATATTGAAGGTTACATGGTCATGCTCATGGACGTGACCACACAAGCAGAAGAAGAAAAAAAAATGAAGAAAAGAATCAGGGAGTTATCTGCTCCAATTTTAAATATATGGGATAAAACCATCGCGATTACCCTTGTTGGGGAACTTGACATGGACAGGGGAGAAACCATTATTCCTGCTGTGTTGGAAGAGTGCAGCTCAAAGGGAATTGAATATGTCATGTTGAGTTTCAGAGGAGTCAAACAATTTGATGAAAGTGTAAGGCAAACAGTTGTGAAATTACATGATTGCTTAAAATTATTAGGTGTCCAGTGCATTGTCGTTGGTATTAAGCCAGAATTGGCAGTCAGCATTGGAGAACTTAAACATATCTCAACATTTAGAGATGCCCATGAGGGATTGAAATATATTATGAAGCTGCAAGAGAACCTTCATAAATAACATAATGAAAAGTGCCTGACCCTCACTGCGTTAAAGCGTTAACGCAGTGAGGGTCAGGCACTTTTTGTGCATTAAATCGTTTATAATAATAGAAGCGTCTGGAGGTGTGGAAAATGAGAGATTTTAACTCATTGTTTCTTGAAAGAATTGGGATGTCTAAAAATGAAGGAATCTCATTTGAAGACTTGGACAAGGTACTTGAAAAAACGGCAAACAGTATACCGTTTGAAAATTTATGTATTATGGAAAACCGCATGAAGCCTCTCACAGAAGAGAACGTAACCGATAAAATCCTTCTGCAGCGGGAAGGCGGCCTCTGTTATGAGCTGAACTCGATCCTCCACCTATTTTTAAAGGTAAACGGCTTTGACACGGTCTTAATCCGCGGGGTGGTTTTTGACCAAATGAAGCAGGAATGGAGCAGGACCGGGAAAACCCATGTTGCCAATTTGGTGAGGCATAACGGGAAAGTGTATCTTTTGGACACGGGTTTCGGCGGGAACTTGCCGCTAAAACCGGTGCCATTAACAGGCGAAGTGGTTTCTTCTCGTAATGGAGATTTTCGCGCCGAGCGTGCCGAGACTGAACATGGTGATTTTGTTTTTTACATGAAGTTAAAACATAAAGATCAAGAGTGGAAAATCGGGTATGCGTTTGATTCAAACGAACGTGTGGAGGTTGTTGAGGAGTTAAATGAAATCCAGACCATCATTGCGGACCATTTGGAGTCTGCTTTTAATAAGGGGCCATTGCTCACCAAATTAACGGAAAAAGGGAATCTGACCTTAACAGCTGGCTCATTTACGGAATGGGCAGATGGGCAAGAGAAAAAGACGGAAGTGGATAAAAATCAGTTTAATAAGTTCAAGAAAACGTATTTTGGGTTGAAGTGAAGTTGGGTGGGCGGGGAAGCTGGAATTATTCTCGCGTTTCATCTTACCAAATGGTATAGGTAAGCCTTTCTGCCACTTGAAAATGGAGAAAGGCTTATTTTAATGGATTGAATGAATATGTATCCCGAAGTATTCACACTTGTTTTTATCGGTGTTGATCGACAAGAATTTGATTGCCATCTGGGTCTTCAATGATAAAATGTGCTGGCCCGTCCGTTGTTTCATCTGCTTCAGTGAGCATGTTAATTCCGGCAGCTTTGAGTTGCTTTTGAAGGTCTCGAATATCTGTAAAAGATTCGAGATTTTTGGCATTTTCATCCCATCCCGGATTAAAGGTCAGAATGTTTTTTTCAAACATTCCCTGGAAAAGACCAATAATACAATTTTCATTTTTCATAATAAGCCAATTTTGATTGATGTCACCGCCGAAAGATTGGAATCCCAATTTTTCATAGAAGGACTTGGAAGCATGAATGTCTTTTACGTCTAAACTTACAGAAAATGCACCCAGTTTCATTTGATTGACTCCTTTCAGATAATAAGCATTCGTTGAATTAACTATAATGGAGTGGCTGGACACTTACAACTTTTTCCTGTAATATCGGACAGCATCAGCTTCAAAAGAGAACTCATGTCCCAATACGAGGCCCATTCGGACAGCAGCAAGTGGAAAGAAGGGGGGGCGAGTCTTATGAAGGAACATCCGAGATCCAGAAGAACATCATTGCGGCACAACTTAAAAAGCAATATCTTTGATTTTCAAAGAGGAGATGGAGAGGGACCATCTCCTTTTATTGTTAGTGATTAAGAAACCTTCGTTTTCGCTTGTCTTCTCTTGATAGATTGTGACCTGTTTTCTTTATACCAGTAGACAATTTCCAATAAACTGATACACAAAACCAGCCAGACGATTCCGGCCGTGTAGCCTGCCAGCACATCGGAAGGATAATGCACTCCCAAGTAAATCCGGCTCATCCCTATCAATAAAATAAGGGAACCAAACAAGGTGACCAGACCTGCCTTTGAAAGAGGTTTGCGTTTGCTCCGAAGCGTTAAATAGCTTAAAAAGCCGTAAAAAGTCATGCTGCCCATGGAATGGCCGCTGGGAAAACTGAACCCATCCGCCTCGATGATTACATTGATGCTGGGGCGCTCTCTTGCAAAATAGCTCTTTAAACCCAGATTAAGCAGGCCTCCTCCGGCCACAGCAAGAAAGTAAAACAGCGCACTCCATATATTTTTATGTTTAACGTACAGCCAAATCATACTAATTAAGAGTAGAAGGCCAAGCATGAACGTGGAACCCAGTTCTGTTACCCCTTGCATGAATGCATCCATTGCCGGTGAAGCAGACAATCTTATGAAATCGACCACTTTCTGATCAAAAAGAAAGGGCCTATTTTCTGTTAAATCACTTGATAAACGAAAAAACAGGGATAAACAAGCCCCTGAAAAAATCAAACCCGTCATTCCCCAAATGATTATGAGAGGGGAAATTCTCAATCCCTCTTTGCGTTTTCCAAACAACGTACATCACTCCTGAAAGCTTATTAGGATCACCTTTCTAAACGGGAAAGGACCTTTACTGCATATAGTAAAGGTCCTTGAAAATAAAAAGACCTTTACCAAACAAAGCGGTAAAGGTCTCGCTAACAATTGACATTGCTAACAAAGCCGAGGATATACATCCCGGAATGACGACTTTGCTATAAAAGCTACTCCCCTTTAGAGAAACTTGCGCAATTAAATTACTAGTATTGTAACGTTCGATAAGTTATAAAGTCAAAGATTTTATTGACTGCGAATTTTAGATTGACAAAGAAAGGAAAAAATTTTACACTTTGGATAGCTACCATGTAATACAAAGTAGCTTCTTTTTAAATGAGCTATCTTGTTTTGCAAAGTACTAAAGGACACTTTTTTTATGATCAACTACCTTGTATAACATGTTAGAGAAGAAAGGATCAGGATGATGTCAATAAGAAGCCAATTGTTAAAGGGAATTTTGGACGGCTGTGTATTGGCTGTCATTGAAAAGGAGCCTGTCTATGGCTATGAGCTTTCCCAAAAGCTGCTGAATATTGGCTTGGCTGAAGTGAGTGAAGGAACGATTTACCCCATTCTTTTACGGCTCCAAAAGAATGGACTCATACGGGGCGAAATGCGGCCCTCCGAATCAGGACCCAATCGGAAGTATTATTTTTTAACGGAAGCGGGGCAGGAGGCGCTGGAGAACATCACCGGGGAATGGAAGCAAATTTCAAAGCCAGTAAATCAATTGCTGATGGGGAGGAGAGAAGGATGAACGCGCAAAAATTGATTAAAGAAAA
Organism: Mesobacillus campisalis; assembly: GCF_000986785.1. Taxonomy (GTDB): domain Bacteria; phylum Bacillota; class Bacilli; order Bacillales; family Cytobacillaceae; genus Mesobacillus_B; species Mesobacillus_B campisalis. Next base: position 83,090 of record NZ_LAYY01000004.1, read on the forward strand.
CAACCGGAAGAGGGAAATGCTGACAGCTGAAAATGAGGCTTATTATGGTGATTTGCTTATTTATATTCGACTTCAATTTAGCCTCTCAGAACAGCAATCCGAAGAAGTGCTGATGGAACTGCTCGAACATTTGCTGGAGGGCCAAAAGGCAGGGAAAACAGCGAAGGACATCTTTGGTGATGACCCAAGAGGCTTTGCAGATGAGCTGATTGAACATCTGCCAAAAGAGGAGAAACGAAAGCTGATTCCGTTTATTGGAGGAATCATTGGAGACATTGTCGGTTGGCTCTTGATCATAAGAGGTGGACTTTTCCTGGTGTTATCCCAATTTACAGAGGTGGATACAAAGGTACATCCGCTATCGGCGTTGTTGATTGCCCTAATGATTGCCGGCTTTGTCATTATCACGATCGTTTACGTCTTTAAGCTAGTGGAACGCTCGTTGTTCAGGGAAAAACGCAATACACGTAAAGACACCATTAAAGCAGGGTTCGCCGGCGCCGCCGGAATGGCTGCCGTCCTGCTCATCACCAAATTCCTGCCTGAAATGGGCCCGTCATTTGAATTTTCCTGGTGGGCATCATTCCTTGTTGGGGGGATTTTGTTAGGATTGATTTATCTTGGGAAGAAAAGAAAAGCGGCATAAGGGGAAAGCACCTTGTGCATAGCCTTTATGCACCTTCAATAAAATGAGGGTGCATTCTTTAAAGGCACAATACTTAAATTTGCAAGTAAATTATGATGAATATATACTTATTTAATAAATGCAGATTCTGCAACTGTTGCTTATACACATGCACAATTAAAAGGTGGAGGATATGAATAAAATGAATGAAAATAGTTTCCCGAAGGATGCTATACGCCTATTAAAAGAAACAAGCCGTACATTTTATATTCCAATTACCTTTTTGCAAAAGGAGTTAAAACATACGGTTGCCTCAGCTTATTTGGTATTTAGGGCAATTGATGAGATTGAAGATCATGAAGAAATTGAAAATGACCTAAAACACACGATTTTAATGCAAGTGAGTGAACTGTTCAAACATCCTTTTAATGAAAAAACGTATTTACACATTCTTGAGCCAGTTAAAGATGCCATCCCTGAAGTGACACTTCGTTTAGGGGATTGGATACAGGCGTGTCCCAAAAATACACGGCAATTTGTTATGAATGCTGCGAGTGAAATGGCGTTTGGGATGGCAAAATGGGCAAAAGCAAATTGGAAAATCCGCACACGTGAAGATTTGGATGATTATACATATTACGTTGCAGGGCTTGTTGGAGTCATGCTTTCAGACTTATGGGAGTTTTGTGCGGGAGTAAAAACAGACAGGGACCTTGCCATTGGATATGGACGTGGACTTCAAGCTGTAAATATTTTACGGAATGAGAAGGAAGACCTCGATGAGCGCGGTGTTAGTTTTGTACCTGATAATTGGACTCGCGCAGAGCTTTTTGAATATGCGGATGAAAACTTGGCGAAAGCGGACGACTATATGAAGTCACTGAATAAACAAAGCATCTTATTATTCTGCCGTTTACCGCTGGCACTTGCTCATAAAACCCTGAAAGCGATGAAAGACGGACGTGAAAAAATTACACGTGCGGAGGTAGAGCAAACAGTAAATGAAATTCAAGTTGATTAGCATGTAAAAAAACTTCCCGGCCAAAGTGGTCCGGGAAGTTTTTTTGTGGTGACAGATTTTTGGTGAAAAGATCCATTATGAGACGAGAGAACCGTCCCTCTGCTTCTTGAAGTGCGCAAACGGCAAAAAAAATCAGGAAACCGGACAATAAAAAGGGTCCTGGCAAATAGAAAAGGAAAATCGGCAAATAGAACTCTGAAACTAGCAAATAGAAGTGCGGAACCGGCAAATAAAATCAGGAAACCGGACAATAAAAAGGGTCCTGGCAAATAGAAAAGGAAAATCGGCTAATAGAATGCGAAAACTGGCAAATAGAAGTGCGGAACCGGCAAATAGAACGAGGAAACCGGACAATAAAAAGGGTCCTGGCAAATAGAAAAGGGAAATCGGCAAATAGAACACGACACCTAGTAAAAAGAAGTGCGGAAAAAGCAAATAGATCAGGAATATGGACAATAAAAATGGTCCGGGCAAATAGAAACGAGAAAACGGCAAATAGAAACAGGAATTTAGACAATAAAAACGATCCTCCCTATTAAAAAAGCAAAATTGTGAAGCAGCAGAACCGTCCCCCTGCCTCAAATAATAGTTGACAGAAAAAACAAAATTGTTTTAAAGTAAGGGTATATAATAAATTTACGAATGATATTCGACAATGTAGAATACAGCATAAATTGAGGGTGGTACCTATTACAGAACGATTGATTCAATCCATTGAGAGAGCAGCCGATGTGCTGGAGCTGTTTCTGTCTACGGATCAGTACTTAAGTGTCAAAGAAATTAGCGATAGGCTTGGCTTATCCAAAAGTACGGTTCATGGCATCATTAAAACGCTGGAGGTTAGGGGATACCTGAAGCAGAATCCTGCTGACCAAAAATACAAGCTCGGAATGAAGCTTTTTGAGCTTGGCAATCAAGTCAGCCAGCAGATCAATATCGCAGAAATCGCGCGGCCTGTCATAAAGGAACTGGTGCAGAGTATGCAAGAAACCGTCCATCTTGTTGTGTACGAAAATGGAGAGGTCATTTATGTTGAAAAGCTCGATGGCCCCAGGGCCTTAAGAATCTACTCCCATATTGGCAAGAGGGCTCCGATTCATTGTACAGGGGTGGGCAAGGCAATACTTGCACACCTGGATGATGCCAAGGTAGAAGAACTTTTATCAAACAACGATTTGAAACCGTTCACAGAACATACGATGACAGAAAAACAGAAAGTCAAGCAGCAGCTGGAAAACATTCGCGAGCGGGGTTATGCGGTAGATGATGAAGAGATCGAATTGGGACTTCAATGTGTGGCCGCTCCGATTTTTGACCATCAAGGGAAGGCCGTCGCTGCCATCAGCTGTGCCGCACCAAAGATAAGGCTTGATCAGGAAAAGCTAAATCAGGCCATAAATGAAATCAAGGAGGCTGCCTTCAGAATATCGGCAAGCCTGGGATATAAAACCTAGCCGCCTTCAAGCGGCTGGATGATTTATATAAAAAAGACCCACCTGAGGAGGAGAAGAATTTGTCTAAAGTGAAAGTTGCGATACTCGGTTCAGGAAATATTGGAACCGATCTCATGATTAAGCTGGGGCGTTCAGAGGTTCTGGAGCTCACAGCGGTAATTGGAATTGATCCGGAATCGGACGGATTGCGCCGTGCAAAGGAAAGCGGATATGCTGCGATTGATACCGGGATTGACGGTTTCCTTGAGCGCCCGGAGCTTGCTGATATTGTTTTTGACGCCACTTCGGCAAAAGCCCATGTTCGCCATGCAAAACTGCTGAAAGAAGCAGGCAAGAAAGTCATTGATATGACACCGGCGGCCAGGGGAGTATTGGTGGTTCCGCCGGTTAACATGAACGAAAACCTGGAAGCCGAAAATATCAACCTCATTACCTGCGGCGGGCAGGCAACCATCCCGATGGTCCACGCGGTAAACCGGGTAAGTCCGGTAGAATATGCAGAAATTGTTGCCACGATTTCCAGCCGCAGTGCCGGACCAGGAACACGAGCCAATATTGATGAATTCACCCAAACCACGGCACGTGCGATCGAAGAGGTAGGGGGAGCAGCAAAAGGAAAAGCCATCATCATTCTAAATCCTGCCGAACCGCCAATCCTGATGCGCGATACCGTTCATGTTCTCGTAAAAGAAGGAACGCTGGATGAAGCAAAGATTTCTCAATCATTGAAAGAGATGGAGAAAGCTGTCCAGTCCTATGTTCCGGGCTACCGCCTGCGCACGGAGCCAATGTTTGATGGAAACAAAGTCACGATTTTCATTGAAGTTGAGGGAGCCGGGGATTACCTGCCAACGTATTCCGGAAACCTGGATATCATGACGGCTGCAGGTGTGAAGGTAGCAGAAGAGTTTGCGAAAAACGAGCTTGCCAAACAGCTTGTTTAACAAGAAGGGAGAGGGATTTAACATGACAATTGAAAGAGATCTTTTCATTACGGAAGTGGCTTTAAGGGATGGCAGCCACGCCATTTCCCACCAGTTTACGGTCGACCAGGTTTTACAGGTAACAAAGGCGTTGAATGATGCCGGCGTTCCTTATATTGAGGTATCCCACGGAGACGGTTTATCCGGTTCGTCTCTTCAATATGGTTTTTCAAAGACGAATGAAATGGAATTGATCGAGGCGGCAGTTTCCGTTGCGGATCAAGCTAAAATCGCTGTCCTTCTTCTTCCGGGAATCGGTACGGTAAAAGATCTGAAGGAAGCAGCCAGCCTGGGAGCGAAAATGGCCCGGATTGCGACCCACGTCACCGAAGCGGATGTGGCCCCTCAGCATATCCAGGCTGCCAAGGAGCTTGGGATGGAAACGGTCGGATTTTTGATGATGTCCCATATGGCAGAGGTTGATAAACTGGTAGAACAGGCAAAATTAATGGAAAGCTATGGAGCCGACAGTGTGTATGTGGTCGATTCTGCGGGTGCCCTGCTTCCGGATGGAGTGCGCCAGCGCATTCGTGCCCTGAAGCAGAGTGTTGGCATTAATATTGGGTTCCATGCGCACAACAATCTGTCCCTGGCAATGGCGAACACGTTGGTGGCGATTGAAGAAGGAGCGACCCGCATTGACGGCAGTGTCCGCTGCCTTGGGGCCGGAGCAGGTAATACACAAACAGAAGTGCTTGTTGCCGTGCTTGATAGAATGGGAGTAAAAACGGGTATCGATGTGTATAAGATGATGGATTTAGCCGAAGAAATCGTCGCGCCAATCCTGCAAACTCCTCAGGAAATCACAAGAGAAAGCCTGACTCTTGGGTATGCGGGCGTCTATTCAAGCTTTGCACTTCATGCCAAACGTGCTGCGGCCCGATTCGGAGTGGATTCTCGCGACATTCTGACAGAGCTTGGGAAACGAAAAGTCGTCGGCGGTCAGGAAGACATGATTTGGGATGTAGCCGAAGAAATTGCAGCTTCAGCCAAAAGCCCGGCCAAAGTGTAATATAATGAGAGTAAGGAAGCGGGCCAGGTAACTAACCTATGAAAGAATAAAACTGCCTGGAAAGGAGTACCCGTCCTAAATTTCAGGCAGTTTTTATTTTATTGAAATACATAGAGGTGGTAAGATGAACATCCAGATTTCAGAAGGCAGCTATGAGGAGCAAGCAGCGGAACAGGGGCGGAAACTGGTCATATCGTCTTCGGCTTTCGGGATTATCCGGCAGCAGCTTGCCAAGAATATCGGCATTGAGCGGATAAGAGGGTTTTTGTTTCATTATGGCTGGGAAATGGGCGAGAATGATGCCAAGGAAATTATGAAAACCGAATCATCTGTTGAAGTCCTGGTGAAAAAAGGGCCACTGCTTCATATTGCAAACGGCCATATCACAGGGATGCACCATGATTGTGATGTAAAATATGATGAAAATCAGCAATTGCTATCCGTTTTTGGGAGAGGGACATGGGTCAATTCTTATGAAGCCGAGGAACATGTTAAGCGGTTGGGCATTTCCAAGCACCCAGTCTGCCATACTTTGATTGGATATGCGAGCGGTTACATGTCGACGGTATTCGGAGGACCGCTTTTTGCAAAAGAGATCGAATGCGTTGGTAAGGGTGATCCGGTCTGCCGCTGGGTCGTCAAAACGCAAAAGCAATGGGAAAGTGAAAACGAGGCTGAACCTTCCCTCTATCATGAAACACCGATTGTAGAAGAACTGGAAGTCACCTATGAACAGTTGCTTGAACAGCAAAAGCTGGTTACAAAGCTGGCTGATTTTCAGAAAATCCTTACAGAAGAGATATCAAACGGAAGTGATTTGCAAAGCATTGCCGAAATGGCATACCGTGTCGGAAACATTCCAATCGTGATTGAAGATATCCAGCACCGAAAGCTCGCATTATCCGGTTTGACAGAAGAAGACTATTTGTTCCTGGAAGAAGACATCCAGAACCATTTTCAGCATAACAGGCCTGACTTGCTGGAAACACCCCAAAACCGGCTGTTGCCGTTTAGAAAGAAAATCATTAAAACGGGTGTCCAGGAACGCCTGGTCACGCCTATATTGGTACAAAAAGAAGTAATTGGTTATTGTTCTTTTATCTATGATGATATGAAAGAGCACAATCCTGAGGAAGATTATTTATTTTTAGACAGGTTTTCCAATGCTGCTTCCCTTATCTTATTAAACGAGAAAACCAGGTTTGAATCCTTTGAAAGGATGAAGGGGAGCTTCCTGGAGCAGATTCTGGATGGGAAACTGCCTGTAGAGGAAATCATCAAGCGGGGAAAATACACGGGACTGGATTTGGGACAGCCGTATTTCATGACGGTTATGGCGCACAAGGAAAACAATGCGACGATTGAGGAAGAATTCCACTTGCAGGAACAGATTTTTGAAAAGACATTCCGCTATTTTAAGGAGAAAAAACTAAATTTGCTGGTCGGCCAGCGGGACGGAAACATGGTCCTGTTTACTCCGGGAAGGTCCATTTGCTCTTCATCCATTGAGCATATTATAGAAGAATATCATTCTTTCATTTCGAAACAATACCCAAAAAGCAGCTTTAAATTTGGGATCAGCAGCATGGGGGAAGGGGTTCAAAACGCGGCGAAATGCTATGAGGAAGCAATGATTGCACTAAGGTTAGCGATTAAAAAAGAGATTGTCCCCTTTGGCTCACTGGGAATCATTGGGATGCTCGTGACCGCTGAAAACTTAAGGGGAATCAAGATCATTGCCGAGCAGGAACTTGGACCTTTATATGACCGGGAGGACCCGAAAAATGCCGAACTCCTCAAAACCTTGTACATTTTCCTGTTAAACGGCGGGAAACTGGAGCAGACAATGAAGGACCTTGCCTTATCGATGAGCGGCCTAAGGCACCGGATTACCAGGATTGAAAGTCTGCTCGGAAAGGACCTTCGGAATCCAGAAGGAACACACCAGCTGCTGATGATCATTAAGGCATTAATTGCCTTTGGGGAATTGGAGCTGGATTAGGAGGAACAGGTTTGGCTTTACAGTAGAACAACAAAATCAGCAGTCCAAGACAAGTTGGACTGCTGATTTTGTTGTTTGAAGTAACTTCAAACATAAAAGTTTTTTAATTTAATCCCCACTTTACAGGTAGGAATAATAAGGTTATAATAAAATTAACGTATAACAAACATCCCGACCGTTTTAACCGTGTTTTATGGCTAATGAGGATTGTTAAAAAACTCAAGGAGTGGTCCTGATGAGGAATTCTATCGAAAATAGACGGCAAAAGCTTATCAATAAACTCATTTTATTGAACGTATATAGCAAAGAAGATAAACAGCTTTCTGATATGACACTTTCAAGGCTGGAATATGAATATAAAAGATACAAATTGCTTAACCATCCTCATGGTGAGTTTGGTTCCATTCAATGGGTATAAACAGATAAATAAAGTCGGCCTCTTTAACAGACTGTATGGTGCATCGCACCTGCGGTCTTTTTTTGTGGCCTCTTGTAAAAAAGCAGAATAGACAAAAAACTACTAATCGAGGGGGAAACATGAACAATTTTTGCTCTAGTCTGAAAGTTAGCAATTATTTTAAGCTATATATAGACGGTGATTATAGTGAAAATACAGCAAGGGCAAACACCAATAACCGGTATTTAAACGATTTTTAGCAGGATGAACCAAAACAGACATGAAGACAGAAAAGGAGTGTAGACGATGGCGATCCATGCATTGAATGAGAAAGATTCCGTAGTGGAACAGTTGCTAATCGGAGCAGAGAAAGTCGGAAGGCTTGCGGAGCAGGAAGCGCAAGAGGCCGAGAAAAATGCGACGATTTCTGAAAACGTTGTCAAAATGATAAAGGAAACAGACATTTCAAGGATGCTGCTTCCCAAAAAATACGGCGGTCCTCAGGTTGATTTGAAAGCGTTTGCCAAGGTTGTCCGCACAGTGGCCAATTACAATATATCGGCCGCCTGGCTTGCTTACCTGTATCCGCTGCATAATATGCTGCCCGCCTTTTTACCGCCAGAAGGACGTGATGAAATTGTCCAACAGGGCGGATTGATCTGCGATATCTTTGCTGCCCTCGGGAAAGCGGAGCCGGAAGGTGATGGCTACCGCATTAGCGGTAAATGGAGTTTTGTAAGCGGTGTCCTCCACAGTGATTGGGTTGGGGTCGGCGTGATGATTCAGTTCCCTGACAAGGAAAAGCCGGAATACTGCCTGCCGATGCTGAAGGTTTCCGAAGTCGAGGTTGTGGAAAACTGGGATACGTTTGGTTTGCGGGGAACAGGCAGCAACCAGGTTATTGCCGAAAATGTATACGTTCCCAAAGAGCGGATTTTGCGGATTGAACCGGCTGAAGCGACAAGAAGGCCGCCAGAGGAAGATTACGACAAAGACTATCCGGTATACGGTGTTCCATTCTTCCCGGCGTTTTACCTTGGCTTCCCTTATATGGCCATTGGCGGTGCTGAACGAATCCTGAAGGAATTCAAGGAAGCGACGGAAAAACGTGTCCGTCTCATGGATGGCGTGAGGGAAAGCGAATCTCCGCGAAGCCAGAGAGTGCTTGCTGAATTGACCACCGAGTTTCACCAGGCAGAAGGGCTGATGGAAAAGTATATGGACCTCCTGATCAACTATGAAAAAAATGGCTGCGTAACCCAGAATGCCGAATTCTTTGCGCTAAGGACGAAAGCGATCAAGATTTGCGTCGACATCGCGGTAAGAGCCTTGCTGACACTCGGGGGCGGCGCATTGTATAAGGGCGGTGCAATGGAATTGTTCCTAAGGGATATCCTTTCTGTCGCGACACATAAAACATCGTTATATGAAGATGCCGTCGCTGCCTACGGAAAAGAATTATTCGGCTTTCACAGTGGTGTGAGAGGTTAAGGGCAGTTTGTTATCAAAGTACAAAAGAATGTTTAGCAGGAGGAAAGGAAAATGGATGACCGTCAATTTAGAAGTGCAATGGGAAAATTCGCGACAGGGGTAACCGTCATCGCAACGGAGCTGGATGGAGACATCCATGGAATGACGGCAAATGCCTTCATGTCTGTGTCTCTTGATCCAAAGCTTGTGGTGATCTCGATTGGGGAAAGAGCGAAAATTTTAACTAAGATTCAGGAAAGCAAGCTTTTCACTGTCAATATTTTAGCGGCGGACCAAAAAGAGCTGTCGATGATTTTTGCGGGACAAATCAAGGAACCAAGAGAAGTGGCGTTTGACACCCTTGATGGTAAACCGGTCCTGCCGGGAGCGATTGCCCAAATCGCCTGTGAGGTTTCCACAGAACATGTGGAAGGTGACCATACTTTATTTATTGGAAAGGTAACCGGCATCCAGCTGAGGGATGCTGAACCACTTGTGTTTTACAGCGGACAATATCGCTCTCTCGAAGAAAACGCCAGCTTAGTATAAAGAGCGGGAAAGGAGCCAGTATGGAAAGCATTCTCGTAAGCCAGGAAAATCTTGCTGTCTGGCAAGGCATGGCCAAGCCAAATGTCATGGCGCTCGGCTGTTTTGACGGGCTCCATCTTGGTCACGAAAAGGTCATCAAAACAGCAGCGCTAAAGGCAGCGGAAAGGAATCTCCCCCTTTCGGTCATGAGCTTCTTTCCTCATCCTAGAACCGTCCTGGACAGGGGAGACAAGGAATTCCATTATTTGATGCCGCAATCCGAAAAAGAAACAAGGCTCCGAAAACTGGGGGTCGATACCTTTTACACGGTGGAATTTGACAAAGAGTTTGCCTCCTTGCTTCCCGAACAGTTTGTGGCGGACTATCTCATTGGCCTGAAGGTCGTCCATGCCGTTGCGGGCTTTGACTATTCCTACGGCCGCCGGGGCGCCGGCAACCTGGACACTTTGAAAACAGATTCCGGCGGTCTCATCTCCATTACAAAAGTTGATAAAGTGGAAATTGAAGGGGAAAAGGTCAGTTCGACCCTGATCCGGAAAAAATTATTGGAAGGCGAAGTCGAGGAATTGGCCAATCTGCTGGGCAGCCCTTACAAGGTAAAAGGCACCTGGGAAGAAAACAGGCTAATTCCCCACCCATACTATACGCTCCCAGCTCCTGGAACCTATTATGTTTCATTAAAGTCGGAAAACGGCTGTATCGGGACAGAAATGGAGGTAACCGGTAAGCGGATGCTTCAATGCAATTTGAAAACGCCTTCTTTTATTAACGGTAGCTGTTCGGTCGTCTGGCATTACCGCCTTCCCAAGGCTGCGCCATTATTTGTACGCTACGGTACATGATTGTAATGAAAATCAACCCAATAACACATAGAGGTGAAGAAAAGTGATTTTACGCTTAGGGCAAATTGAACTGTTTGTAACCGATTTGAATGCATCAAAGGAATTTTATGTGGATGTATTAGGCTTTATTGAAGTAGAAAGAACAGAAACCAGTCTTTATTTGAGAGCGACCGATGAATTCGACCGCTATACCCTGATCTTGACGCAAAAACCGGTCTCTGCTCTAGGCAGCTTCGGATTAAGGGTCTCGAGTCCGGAATACCTGGAAGTTTTAAAAAGGAAGCATGAGGAAGCCGGAATCAGAGCGGAATACTCAGAGAACAGCGAGCATCCGGGGATAGGTCCTACGCTGAAAGTGGCCGAGCCAAACGGCCATCCAGTCGAATTCTACCATTCCATGGAGCAAATTGATGTGAGCAATAGTAAGGGCGGCGTCAAGGCTCTTCCAATGCGCTATACCCATCTGCAAAAAGGAATCCCGCCAATCCGCATCGACCATATGAACCTGCGTGTGCCAAATGTCGACAAGGCCTTGGAATACTGGAACGGAGTCCTTGGATTCAGCATTTCCGAATATGTGGAAGGAAAGGATGGCGGAAAGTTCGCTGCCTGGACTCGCGCGAAAACATCGACACATGATGTGGCGCTCGTTAAACATAAGGAAACGGCACTGCACCATATCGCCTATACGGTAGACGGGATTGCCGGCGTGGTCCGCACAGCCGACCTTCTGGCGGACGCAGGCTACCGGAACTCGATTGATTATGGTCCAGGAAGACACGGCGTATCCAATGCCTTCTTCCTTTATATAAAAGACCCGGACGGACACCGCATCGAAATCTATTCCGGCGATTACAACCGGGATACCGACCTCGACCCAATCGGCTGGACACAGGAGGACTACGAAAGGAACGGCCGTTTATGGTGGGGACCATCAGTGCCAGACAGCTTCTTTGAAACCACTCCAGTGAATCCTGACTGGATGAGAGAGCTTGTTAAAAAATAAGAACCTTGCATCACCAGAATTTTAAAAAGGAGAGAGATAGGAATGACAATCTGGAATGACCTGCACGACTTGGAATTTAAACTGTACTACCTGGACGCGGACGGAATTAAAACAAGAGTGCTCGAATCCGGTACAGGTGAGCCTCTGATCCTGCTTCATGGAACGGGGGGGCATATAGAGGCGTATGCCCGCAACATCAAAGGGCTGGCGGAACATTTCAGGGTCATATGCATCGATATGCTTGGACATGGCTATACAGACAAGCCGGACCACCCTTATGGAATCGATTTATACAGCGACCACCTGCTCGCCGTTATCAAGGCTCTGGATTTGAAGGAAGTCTACCTTTCCGGTGAATCATTGGGCGGCTGGGTGGCAGCCTGGTTCGCAGCCCATAATCCCGGCATCGCAAAGGCACTTGTGCTGAATACGCCGGGAAATGTAAACAACAAGCCTGAAGTAATGGCGAAGTTAAAAGAGTCTACGGTTAAGGCCGTTCTTGAAGCAAACTATGAAAATGTGAAAACAAGGCTTGAGTGGCTGATGTACGATAAGAGCCAGGTCACCGATGAATTGATAGAATCACGATACAAAATCTACACCAAGCCAGCTTATCAGGAAGCCGTTCACCATATCGTTGCCCTCCAGGATCTTGAATTTCGCCAAAACTTCAGCTGGGATCTCTCCTGGTGCAGCAAGATCGACGTACCGACCATGCTGGCATGGACATCCCATGACCCAACTTCAACGGTTGAGGAAGCGAAACCGATCCAGGAGATGATTCCTGGCAGTGAATTGACGGTCATCAATGATGCGGGCCACTGGCCGCAATGGGAAAAGGTAGAAGAATTCAACCAGGTGATTATTGATTTCTTTGCCAAGAAGCATGCGGTCTTATAATAGAGGAATTGGATGAAAAGAATGGGATAGTACAGGCGTTATGCTTGTACTATCCAGTTATCTATTTTTATAGAAAAAGGTGATTTCCGTGAGTATACAAAGCACGAATCTGGTACAAGAAGCCTATCGGCATTTACAGGAGGCTGAGGAGGGAAGGGCTGTTTCTCCGCTGACGGAGTTGTATTCGTCCCTCACAGTGGATGAAGCCTACCAGGTTCAACTGAAAACCATTGAACAAAAAGTGAGCGAAGGACAGAGAATTGTCGGCAAGAAAATTGGCCTCACCTCTTTTGCGATGCAAAACCTGTTGGGTGTGGACCAGCCGGACTATGGACACCTGCTTGAACACATGGAAGTGAAGAACAAAGGTGAAATTGCGCTTAATACCCTTTTCCAGCCCAAAGTCGAGGGAGAAATTGCCTTCATCCTGAAGAAGGATCTAAAAGGACCTTCGGTAACCGAACAAGAGGTATTGGAAGCAACGGATTATATTGTGCCTTCATTGGAAATTGTCGACAGCCGGATTAAGGACTGGAAGATCAAGCTGCAGGACACCATTGCAGATAACGCTTCATGCGGGCTGTATGTGTTAGGAGAGCAAAAAGTGGAACTGGAGGGTCTGGATCTCACTAAAATTGAAATGTCACTCTACAAGAATGGCGAGCTGATTAATCAGGGAACAGGCGCTGATGTTTTGGGACATCCCGCTAAGTGTGTTGCCTGGCTGGCCAATAAGCTCTCAGACTATAGTGTGATCCTAAAAGCAGGGGAAGTTATTTTATCAGGAGCCCTGTCGGCAGCCGTTGATGCACAAAAAGGGGACAGCTTCACGGCAGAGTTCACGAAATTAGGGAAAGTGGAAGTATCATTTGGATAGGCTCTATTATTATTCATTCATAAAGGTATGAGAATTATTATTAAGAGGAGAACTTCCGGTTATTGTGCGCAAGAGTACCTAAATGAGCAGAAATAAGCGGAGAAACTCCCCTTATCCTCTCAAAATAAGGCAAAAACCATAGATTTCTATACCTATAACCGGAAAAACTTCTCTTATTTTAAGGGAAATTTGGGTATTTTCCGAATTACCCGTATATTCTACCTTTATTTTTTTAATTAGAGTGAAATCAACATTCAGCTATAACAGAGAATTAGGATAAAAACTGGAGGGACAGAGGCTTGCAGATCATAAAGAATAGCAACAGGCTTCTGTTCCTAGTTCCGCTACTACAGGAGGTCGAATATATGAACGAAAAGGGAGCAGCGAAAAGCGCCAAAATCTCAAAGACAGCATGGATTGTCATAGCATTATTGTTTTTACTCACGGTCATCAGCAATGCCGATAAGGCGGTCATCGGGTTTGCTTCTGTACCCATCATGAAGGAATTAGGCTTGAATGCCGAGCAATGGGGAATCATTGGCAGCGCCTTCTTCTTCTTGTATTCCATTTCAGCCATACTGGTTGGAGCCCTTGCTGACAAAATCGGCATCAAAAAGGTGATCGCTGGAATGGCAGCGGTATGGGCGATAGTCCAGTTTTCTACTGTATTTGTAAGCAGCTTTACTTATCTCCTTATTACCCGGATTATTTTGGGAGCAGGAGAAGGACCATCGTATTCCTTGGCCATGACAGCAGCATCAAGGTATCTTCCTAAAGAAAAGCTGGGAGTTGGCTTAACCCTTGTCTCGATTGGCGGTCCGCTTGGAGTGGCCGTGTCCGCACCAATCTTGATGCATCTTATTCTGAACTATGGCTGGCGCTCCGCGTTCGTTGCAACCGGAATCGTCGGGCTCATCTGGATTGCCTTCTGGCTAATGGTAGTAAAGGAGAAAAAGGAGGAGGAGCCTGCTGCAGTGAATCAAGGGCAAGCGGCCGCGGCAGCTGTTCCCGAAACAAAGTTCAAAGCAGCCTTGCTTTCGAAAAACTTCATCTTTATCGCATTCTGCGGTTTTGCTACCTACTGGTCTTTCACCATCGGACTCAACTGGCTGCCGAATTACCTGGAGAATGTCCGCAACCTAAGTGCTGAGACTCTGACGATTGTCGTTGCTCTGCCATGGATCATGATTACACTTTCGCAGCTGCTCTTTTCAAGCCTGTCCGACCGCATTTACCATAAAACGCAAAATGTGGTCAAAGGAAGGGTGTTTATTCTTGGACCTGTAATGGCAGCAGGAGCAGCCTGCTACTTCCTCGGTACGCTCGTCAGCTCCAACATTCTTGCGATTGCCTTCCTTTCATTGGGACTGACTTTTGGCTGCATTACCCTTGTACTCGGACCCGCAATCCTGGTCGATTTGGTCGCCAAAAAACACCAGGGGAAAATCCAGGGCTGGTTCATGGCATTCACGTCCTTGGGAGGGATTGTCGGACCATACGTAACAGGCATGCTGGTTGAAAACTCAGCCACCGCAGCGGCAGGATTCCACCTATCCTTCCAGGTATGCGCTCTGATGCTTCTCATCTTCGGGGGACTCGTATGGCTGGGAGTACGCCCAAAAAACGCCGAACAAAGCACCAGCGTTCTGGTTACCAAAGAAGCATAGGGACGGTTCTCGTGCATCACTAAGGCAGAGTTAACAAAAAAATGAATGCGGTTTCACAATTCCTTGGATGCCTTCAAGGTTCAAGACGCTAAAAATCTAAATCGAAAAAAACAAAAAGAGACACTGTGCATGTCTCTTTTTGTTTTTATCACATCTCGTCATGTGAAATGATTCTAAATTGCAGCTCTTTATCAGCATTCAATGAACCTACTACTATTTGATTATCTTCCGTAATCGTTATGTATCGGAATAAGTCACCGCCGAAAACCAGTAAATCTGGGTTGCTTTGGGTATTTTCCATTTTCGCAAAAACATCTTCTGTGTACTCAAGGAGGTTAAAATCCTCTGAACCTTTGGCTGAACAGCCTTTCCAGGTGAACAGAAAGTTTTTTAGCGAGATTTTTTCAATTTCCGATAATTGTTTTTTAAAACGCACCTTATCCACTGTTATGGTTTGCATTTGGTTTCACTCCTTCATAAGTATTCATTGTATAGATAGAGGTTCACAGGTTCAACGCTATTCCCGTATCATTCTTTTTACAATTTAGTTACTAAACAAGCAAAGGAATGGTACTCTGGAATCTTTCATAAGAGAAGACTTCATACCCTTATCATTATACTTTCAGGTAGTAAAAGGGCTTTTCTCGTGCCTCACTCGAAGCCCTGAAATGCAGGATGAATGAAGCCTTTTATTTTAACAAAAAAACCATGGTTAGAATAGGGGGAAAATTTACTGAAAATTAAAAAAATACAAAGAAAGTTTCATATTGTTTGAGTACATTGCCGCGTGTATATTTTAAATTAGCACTTCTGCCCAAAATGACTAACCATAAAAAGGAGGAATTTCGGAAGGTGAGAAAACGGAGTTTAGTAATAGCAGTATTGTTTGCGCTGTTTTTTGTAACCGCTACCATTGCAGGGGCCAAAGCATTGTATGAAACAAAATCTGTGCCAAAAGGGGAACGGCACAACATCAAGGAGATCATTCCAGCTAAAGCGAAATGGGAAAAGGTTGTGACTGGCAACGGGGGATTTATGGAAGGAATCAACTTCGACCGGAAAGGAAACATCTGGATGGTCAGCCCAATGACGGGCGAGCTTTTGACGGTCAAAAATGGCAAGGTGGTAAGTGTCGCCAACTATAAGGGACCTGTCGGGGCAAAATTCCACAAAGACGGCCGTCTCTTCATGACAGACCTTTCAGGCGTGATCCAGGCATATGACCCGGCAACCGGAAAGAGTTCAATCATCGTGGATTCCTACAAGGGCAAACCATTAAACGGGTTGAATGACCTGGTATTTGATAAGGATGGCGGCTTGTATTTTACCGAGCCAATGGGTTCGAGTGCCACCCATCCAGTTGGCCGTGTATTCTACCTGCCTCCAAACAGCAAGGAACCGGTATTATTCGCAGAGAATATTGCTTATCCGAATGGGGTCGCAATATCCGCCGACGGGCTGAGAGTGTATATTTCTGAATTCGGCAAAAACAGGGTCCTCTCTGTCCCTGCCAAAAATGCCCCGCCTTCACCAGAAACTCCATTTGTCTTCGGACAATATGAGGGAGGAATCGGGCCAGATGGACTGGCTGTCGATACAGAAGGAAATTTATATATAGCCCATTTCCAGGCCGGGGAAATCATTGTTCAGGATGCCAGCGGATTTAAATATGGAATCATCCGTTTGCCTGAAGGTGCCGGAACTTTCACGACGAATCTGGCGTTTCATGATGGCTACCTGTATATTACTGAATCCTCCAAAAACGAGGTTTGGCGAATCCCTGTTAACAAGAAAGGCTTAACACCATACGGGCTGCAATAACTTTTCAACTGCCAAGGCTGCGTGTGTTCTTTGTAATGAAAGATTTGGGATGAGGGGGAGCAAAGAATGCAAAGAAGTATCGGGAAAAAAATGCTTATGTTTCTTGTCGTGATTATCGCTTTTCAGGATGTGGCCGCTGGTGTGGCTGGTTCGATTATGGCCGACATCATCAAGGCGTATCCGGATTATGATCCGACCATTGTCATGCTCGTCGCTACTTTTCCGGGGTTGATTCAGATTGTGCCCGCTCTTTTCTACGGGAAACTAACGAAGAAATTCAAAAAAAGGACGCTTTTATTTACCGGTTTAACATTGTTCATAATCGGCGGAACGCTCCCGGCTTTCATCGACAGCCTCCCGCTGATCATTGCCATGAGGGGGATACTTGGACTGGGTGTCGGAATCACCATGCCATTATCTGTTGATATTATCACCGACTTCTTTGAAGGCAGGGAAAAAGATTTCCTGATTGGGTTTGGAACCTCCACAGTTGCCTGTATCGGAGCGATCTTCTTCCAGCTTGTCGGCGGAATCCTGGCTGACGCCTATGGCTGGCAATATGGTTTCCTAACCTACCTGTTTCCTTTGTGGATCCTTGCCGTTACCTTTCTTTATCTTCCTGAACCGGAAAAGAAAGTGCAGGCACAAACCCAGGACACTGAAGGGGAGAAGAAGCTTAAACTCCCTAAGGCCGTGTATTGGACCTGTTTGGGCCAGGTGATTTATTCCGGTTTGATTTTTGGGTATGTCACAAATATTTCAGTTGTGATCCAGAGTGATAATCTTGGAAGTGCCACGGAAGCCGGAATGGCGATTTCGGTGTTTACTTTTGGAACGCTGCTGGCCGGGTTTGTGTTTGGCCGGGTAAAGCATATGCTGCCGAATATGTTCCTGCCTGTAGGGATTGGATTCACCGCACTTGGTATGGCCATCTGCTATTTCTCACCAAGCCTCACTTTGATCTTCATTGGCAGCATCATAGGCGGAGCCGGTATGGGAATTGGCCTTCCCGGCGTATTTGCCAGGGTATCCGATCTGGCGCCTGCCGGGATTACCTCTGTAGGGGTAGGGCTGGTCGTTGCCAGCCAGGGGATCGGCGGAATTACAGGACCTTTCGCTTTCCAGGTTGTACAGAACATCTTCAACCAGGGAATCGGCCGTTTCCCATTAGCTGTTAGTGCAACCGGTCTGGTTCTACTTGCAATCGTTTGGGCGCTAACTGCGAGTAAATCACCAAATAAGAATTTGGAAGTTACTTTAAACCAGTAAGAGGAAGCCCCGTTCAGTTCTTTGCTAAATAGCCATCCGCTAAAAAGCTAAATTTTCCAGTTTAGCTTTTTAGCATGTCCAGAAGCATGCAGAACAATCGGAAGGGGTCCTTTTCATACTGTTAAAGGAGGAAGAAAAGTGGAAAAAGACTTAAAAGTACTAAGGAAGTCCCCATTTCATCAACTAACCATTTTTGCTTCAGCGCTTGCTTTGTTATCAGGCTGTTCCTATAAAAACTTCAGCGGTCCGGAGATCAAAGCGGAAGCCGCACAGAATAAGGAAGCCAAAGAAAACGACCGTTCTGCTGGAGAAGACACAGAAAAGCCGAATATCGTATACATTGTCCTGGACGATTCAGGATTTTCAGACCTTGCCAGCTATGGTTCGGAAATGAAAACACCGAATTTGGATAAATTGGCGGAAAATGGCCTCCGATACAATAATTCGCATGTTACACCTGTGTGCTCACCCACACGTGCTGCCTTATTGACCGGAAGAAATCCTCATTCTGCAGGTATGGCGACCGTAGCCAACTTTGACATGGGTCCGGAATATCCAAACAAACGTGGACGAATCAAACCGGAAGCAGGAACCGTGGCTGAAGTACTAAAGGAGAATGGCTATAATACATATGCCCTCGGCAAATGGCATTTAGCTCCATCCCATCAGGCGACACCTGCTGGCCCATATGAAAATTGGCCGCTTGCGAAAGGGTTTGACCGTTTCTACGGCTTTCTGGAGGATTCGAGTGACCAGTATAAGCCAGAACTCGTTCAGGACAATAGTTTTATTGAAACACCTGATGATGAAAACTACCATTTTTCAGAAGACCTAGTTGACCAGGCAAATCAGTATGTGACCGACCATGCTTCGGTGAATCCGGATAAACCATTCTTTATGTATTTAGCCTTTGGTGCCCAGCATCAGCCGGTACAGGTGCCAAAAAAGTATATCGACATGTATAAGGGAGTATATGACAAAGGCTGGGATGAAATCAGAAAGGAACGATTTGAAAGACAAAAAGAACTTGGAATCATTCCGGAAAATACTGGGCTGCCCCCATTAAATCCGGGAGTAAAACCATGGGACCAGCTAACAAAAGAGGAGAAAAATGCATTTATCCGGTTCCAGGAAACCTATGCCGGCTTCATGACACATACGGATGAACAAATCGGGCGACTGATTGACAATTTGGAGAGGGTCGGTGAACTGGAAGATACGATGATCGTGTTTCTGTCCGATAATGGTGCGAGTTCGATGGGCAAAGATACAGGTTCCATCAATCACACATTAGCCTACAACGATATCAAAGAAAGCTTGGATGATATTGCAAAAAACACAAAATATATCGGGAGTGACAAAACAAAAGCGGAATTCCCGCAAGGCTGGGCCCAAGTAAGCGGCACACCATACAGATTGTACAAATCAACCATGTACAATGCAGGAATTAAAAGCCCGCTGATTGTCTATTATCCAAAAGGCATGAAAGAGGAAGCAAGGGGAGAGGTGCGGAGCCAGTTTGTCCATGCCATTGACGTTACCCCAACCGTTTATGAGCTGGCGGGAATAAAGCTTCCGACGGAAATAAAAGGTGTGGAGCAAATGCCGCTTCACGGTGAGAGCTTCGCCGACACGTTTAACGATGGTGGGGCAGAAACCAGAAAGACACAATTCTTTGAGAATAATGGCCAGCGGGCCATTTATCACGACGGATGGAAGGCGATTGGCCTCCATAGCCCGGCCCAGGGCCAGGATTTCACCCTCGACAAATGGGAACTGTACCATGTAGCAGAGGATGCCTCCGAAACAAAAGACCTTGCTGGGGCACAACCGGAGAAATTAAAGGAACTGCAGGACTTGTTTGAAGAGGAAGCAGGGAAATACAACGTATTCCCAATGTCCTTCATCATGGGCGACGGCTTCTTGTCCATCCCAAAAGATTCATTGAGGGCAAAAAATTCCTTTACCTTCTATCAGGGCATGTCGCGTTTGCCTGAAGGAGCATCCCCATTCCTGATTAACAGGTCATACTCGATTACGGTTCCCATCAAGCGGGACAAAAAGGATGAAGGAGTGTTATTGGCATTAGGAAGCACGGAAAGCGGATATACGCTTTATATCAAAAATAACAGGCTGGTGTATGAATACAACCGCGGAAATAAAGTGTATAAAATCGAATCCAGGCAAAAGGTTCCTTCAGGTCCTTCCACCATTACGTACAAGTTCGACCATACTGGGCAGCATAAGGGAACTGGAACTCTCTATCTCAATGGGGAAAAAGTGGGTGAGGCCGCCATTGAGGAAACCCATAAATTCAAACTCAGCTTTGAAGGGCTCGATATCGGCAAAGATTCAAATTATCCGGTGAGCCCGGCCTACGTAAAACAAAGAGACTTTGAATTTACCGGGGAGATAGAGAAAGTAGTCTATCAAATACAACAATAGAAGTATAAACATAACAAATCAAAAGGAGTGGAAGCCGGTGAATCACCATTTTGTCACTGGCTTCTCCATTCCTTCCAAGAAGGGAAGATGACATGCAAAAGAATCACCTGCAAACAGAAGGGTTTCATATGCTAGCCAAGCCATCGGGACCGATTTGCAACCTAGACTGCCATTATTGCTTTTATACTGAAAAAGAGGCGCTGTTCACAGGTACAAATCATTTTCGGATGAGTGATGAAACGCTTGAGAAATTCATCAGCCAATACATAAAAGCCCAAAATTCACCGGAAATCCCATTTGTCTGGCAGGGCGGGGAGCCTACACTGATGGGATTGGAGTTTTATAAAAAGGTAGTGGTACTGCAGCAAAAACATGCCGAAGGCAAGAAAATCACCAACTCCCTTCAAACCAATGGCACCCTGTTAACGGAGGAGTGGTGCCAATTCTTAGCCAAACATGACTTTCTAGTGGGATTAAGTCTTGATGGACCGGAATTCATCCATGATCATTACCGGGTCGACCGTGGAGGGAAACCTACTTTCCATAAGGTTTTAAAAGCATTGCATATGCTGAAAAAATATAAGGTATCCTACAACGTCCTAACCTGTGTCACGAAGGAGTCATCCCAATATCCGCTTGAAATCTATTCCTTCTTTAAAGAGCAAGGAGCAGAATTTATTCAGTTTATTCCCATTGTCGAAAGAATGCCAGATCAAAAAGCGGCCGAGCTTGGCCTGCGTCATGCAGCCCCGCCATCCATTCATGAAGAAGAAATTCAGAAGACGGTTTCTCCATGGACGGTAGAACCAGAGAAGTTTGGGGATTTCCTCATTGCTATATTTGATGAGTGGGTCCGAAAGGATGTCGGCAGCGTTCATGTGATGAATTTTGAACAGTCACTAACCTCCTGGCTGGGGCTCCCGGCAACATCATGTGTGTTTGCGGAAACATGCGGCAGGGCCGCCATTGTCGAACATAATGGAGACGTTTATTCATGCGATCATTACATGTATCCGGATTATCGCCTTGGAAACATCTACAATGAAACGTTTGCCGAAATGATGGATTCCAATCAGCAGCGGGCTTTCGGTGAAAACAAAAAAGCAAGTCTTCCAAAATATTGCCAAAGCTGTGAAGTCCGATTTGCCTGTAACGGAGAATGCCCAAAGCACCGTTTTCTTTTAACCCCGGATGGAGAGCCAGGACTTAATTATTTATGTGCAGGCTACAAAAAGTATTTTTATCATATTCACAAATATATGAAAGTCATGGTCCAACTAATAGAGAATGACCTGCCGGTTTCCGAGGTAATGGGAGTGATCAAAAGGCCGCTAGTTATGAAAAAATAATCAAACGAAGAAGTTCAGGCCATGTCTATTTATATCCTTTGGTGTAAACCTGCTGCTATACTATCCCCGCCTATACGTAATTTATTTTTCTTTAAAAAATTTTCAGAATTAATTGACATGCAAAAAGTAGAAAGGTAAAATTATAGTTAATAAGTGAAAGCGCTTTAATTACTATATATATAGTAAAAATCCATGTACTAAAATTTTAGTAAGGAAACTAAAGTGCTGAAAAAATTATTCATAAGGTGAGGTAGAGAATGACAAACATAACGACACGCAAAGTTAAAACAGGAAACTATCAAACTTTTCTTCATGAAGGCGGGGAAAAATCAGCCGAGACGATCATCTTCCTGCATGGCAGCGGCCCAGGTGTAAGCGCACGGACGAATTGGCAGTATATCCTGCCGCATTTCAGTGAAAGCTTTCATGTGGTAGCTCCTGATATTTTTGGTTTTGGTGATACCGACCATCCAGAGGAGTATCCTGAAAATGGTGCAAAGTGGATGTCGGCACGAGTGGACCAAATTCTATCCTTGATGGATGCCATGGGAGTGGAAAAAGCCCACTTGGTAGGCAATTCGTTAGGTGGTGTGATTTCTCTCAATCTTCTAATGTATGCTCCGGAACGTTTCGATCGGGTTGTCCTGATGGGAGCAGGAGGGGGATTGACGGAGCCGACACCGGAACTCGCCAAATTGGCAAACTTTGCTAGCGATCCGAGCGAGGCAAACTTCAAGAACCTGTTCAGATGGTTTTTATATGATGAAACCTTCCTGGAAGCGGAACTGGACAATATTGTGGCAGAACGGATGGAAAACTTCAATCGGCCGGAGGTTCGCAGATCGTTTGCTGCAAACTTTAAAAACTCACATTTGTCCGATATGCTTGTCCCTCCTTCCGCACTAAGGAGAATGAAGAATCCATTCCTGCTCATTCACGGCCAGGAAGACAGGTTTGTACCGCTTGAGAGCAGCCTGTATGTCATGAAATACCTTCCTGATGTTCAATTACATACCTTTAAACAATGCGGCCACTGGGCACAAATTGAGCAAAAGGACCGATTTATCAAACTGACAACCGACTTCTTTAAGCGGGAAATTTAACCAGCATTAGAATGACTATCTGGATTGAAGGTGTTTCGAGTGAAAAAAGATCAAGCCTATCGGTATATTAAAAATCAAATCATGGAAGAAAAATGGAGTTCGGAAACAGCGGTTAACGTCAATGAAATTGCGGCGGAATTGAATATGAGCCGGACTCCCATCCATAAGGCATTGTCAGAATTGGCGCAAGAAGGATTTCTCCATATCATTCCGCAAGTGGGGGTATTCGTCAAAAAACCTGATTTGAGTGAAGTGCTTGAACGTGTCTATGTGTGTGCCAGCTTGGATGCCCTGATGGCTGAACAGGCAACCTTCTATCTCAAGGAAGAGGATTTTAAGCATATGGAATCCATTTTAAAGACGATGGATGTTCCAGATATTTGTGTGGAGGAGTATTCCAGCTTAAACATAGAGTTTCACAGGGTTATTTATGAAGCTTCCGGTTATACCTATACGCTAAATCATGCAAAGCAGCTATGGGACTACTTAAACTATGTAGGCAGTCCGGATGTGCTTTTTAGTGAAAGCAGAAGAAAGCGCTCCCAGTCAGAGCATTGGATGATTTATTTTGCGCTGAAAGACGGTGATCATAAACTGGTGAAAAGCCTGGTAGAACATCATATGCGCCGGGTTGCTGATAGCATTAAGGATAAGCTTAGCGAGAAAGAATCCGACGAACAGGCTGTATATTCATTTTTGCATAGATGACGCAAGAAATAGCTTGAATAAAGGGAGGGTTTTACATGGAACAAGGCGTGTTGGAAACAAACAAGGAACTGGTGGCGAAAGCGAGGGATTTAATCCCGAAACTTCGTGAGTACAGCCTTGAAATCGACGAAAAAAGCACACTTCCAGATGAGGTCGTTGAACTGTTGCAAAAGGAAGGCCTGTTAAAGGTTCTCAGGCCTAAAATGTTTGGCGGCTATGAAACCAACATGAGGACCTTTACAGAGGTCGTGACCGAAATCTCCCGCGGAAATGGATCTGCAGGATGGTTTGTTTCCCTTAGCAATATCCGTGACTATATGATTTCGTATGTATTTGGCAGGAAAGCGCTCGATGAAATTTATGTACCTGGAAAAGATGTCGTCTTTGCAGGAAATTTCAAACCCATTAAATGCGAGATTGAAAAGGTAGAGGGCGGCTTCTATATTAAAGAAGCACAATGGCCGTTTGTTTCCGGAAGCCCTCATGCCGACTGGTGTTACTTCGGCTTCCCGACAGACGACGGAAAGGGCGGCATGGAATTTGCCATAATGGTGGTTCCGCGCCATGAACTTGAAGTTCTGGATGACTGGTTTGTAATGGGACTAAAAGGATCCGGCAGCAACAGTGTCCTGATTAAAGATGTATTTGTCCCTGAGCACCGGGTGTCCTTGGACCGGCTGGCAAACAAACGCTACTATATGATTGATGAACTTAGAGAAGTTCCATTATATAACACACCTTTTGTCCCATCTCTAACTCTCTCCATCGTGGGGCCGGCTTTGGGACTTGCCCAGGCAGCAATGGACCTCCATATGGACCGGGTGAAAACGGCCGGAATTGGAAATACCTTTTATACAAGAATGAGTGAAGCGACGGTCACCCATATGCAAACCGCCCAGGCCCAGCTGAAAATCGATTCTGCCGAACTACACCTGTATCGCGCAGTGGACAGATTGGACGCCTTTTCCGAACAAGGCCATACGATGACAATGGAGGAAGTCGTGCAAATGAAGGCGGACTTCGGCTATGTGAACCAGCTTTGCAAGGAAGCCATTGACCTGATGGTGGCTGGAGCAGGGTCCATCTTCACCTATAATAAAAATGCGTTCCAGCTAGTATACAGAGACTTCTTAACGATGCATTTACACGGATTCATCACTCCAACAAGCTTAATCGAAACCTATGGAAGGGTCCTTTGCGGCCAGGAACCAAACACGTACTTCCTTTAATATAAATTAGGTTAGCGCGTCTTTAGAATACTGATAATTTGGAAGATTGGGAATATAATTCATCCAAAAATTAAGGGGGATTCAAAATGAGTTTACCGGAAATCGCCAAGTTGGGCCATGTTGCACTAGTAACGACTGATCTTGAGAAATCACTGTGGTTTTTTAAAGAAATTGTTGGGCTTGAAGAGACAGAAACCGTAAATGGAACGGTGTATATGAGGGCATGGGGTGATTTTGAACATCATACGCTTTCCCTCACAGCCGGGGAAGAATCCCGTATCGACCATATTGCCTGGAGAACAAAGCGTCCAGAAGATGTAGAGGCTTTTGCACAGCTCCTGCAAGAAGCAGGAACAGAAGTAAAATGGGTTGAGGCTGGAGAAGAAGCAGGCCAGGGAAGGGCGATCCGCTTCAAACTCCCTAGCGGCCACAGCTTTGAACTTTATTATGATGTTGAAAAGCCATTGGCTTCACCTGAAAAACGGTCTGTTCTAAAAAACCAAACCTACAAATCATGGGCAAGGGGAGTATCGCCGCGCAGAATCGACCATGTGAACCTGCTTACCTCTTTAAAAGCAAATGAGATTTCCGACTTCCTTGAGGAGAAATTAGGCTTTAAAATGCGTGAATACATTGAGGCTCCGGATGGATCTTACCTTGGTACCTGGCTGAGTGTGACTCCATTGGTACACGACATCGCCATCAGCCATGATCCATTCTCGCCATCAACCCACCAAATTCACCATTTGTCCTATTGGCTGGACAATGCACAGGATCTGTTAAGGGCAGCTGACATTTTAACCGAGCATGGCATTGAATTCAAAGGGCCTGGAAAACACGGCATTTCCCAAGCCATGTACATTTATGCAATTGATCCGGGAAGCGGAGTGCGCGTGGAATTGTTCACCAACGGATACTTGATCTTTGAACCGGATTGGGAGCCAATTAAATGGACATTGGATGAAATGAATATTGGTTTCACCTTCTGGGGAGATCAAATGGACAATAAACCGGAAAACAACCCTACCATTCCAGCTTAATCAGGATGAAAAAAGAATAGATTACAAGATATATCGCAGGAGGAGAGAAGGATAATGGATGATCGTCTATTTCGCAATGCAATGGGTACTTTCGCAACAGGAGTTACCGTTATTACAACAGAGGCAGAAGGTGAAGTTCATGGCATGACCGCAAACGCCTTTATGAGCGTCTCGCTTGATCCAAAACTTGTTGTGATTTCGATTAAAGAAAATGCGCGAATCCTGAGTAAAATCCAGGAAAGCAAAACATTTGCCGTCAATATCCTTTCCGACGAACAGCAAGAGGAGTCGATGATCTTTGCCGGACAGATAAAAGAAAAGCGCAAAGTTGCATTCGGCCGCCTGTCAGGCCAGCCAGTCGTTCCTGGTGCACTGGCACAGATAACATGCGAGGTTTCTGCTGAACATGTGGAAGGTGACCATACGCTATTTATCGGAAAAGTAACCGACATCCATCTTGAAGATGGAAACCCGCTGTTATTTTATAAAGGCCGCTATCGTTCATTGGCAGAGGAAAAAGAGGTTGTTTCAAAGTAAATTGGCAATAAAGGAGCAAGTGGACATGGAGATTAAAAAAGCGGCCGCCGCTCTTTTGGAAGCGGAAAACGCCAAAGAACCGATTGATCCTTTTACATCATCAGCAGAAGATATTTCTGTTGATGATGCCTATCAAATCCAGCTGGAGCAAATCCGGCATAAAGTAGACAACGGAGCAGTGATTGTCGGCAAGAAGATTGGTTTAACGAGCAAGGTCATGCAGGATATGTTTAATGTATCCCAGCCAGATTATGGCCATATCCTTGATAGCATGATGTATAAGAACGGTGAAACCATTTCCCTTGAGCAGTTCATCCAGCCCAAAGTGGAATTTGAAATTGCCTTTGTGCTGAAAAGGGATTTAAAAGGTCCTAATGTTACGATTGAGGATGTCATAGAAGCCACAGATTATGTCGTTCCGGCGATCGAAATTATCGATAGCCGAATCAAAGACTGGAAGTTCAAATTTGAAGATACAGTTGCAGATAATGGTTCCTCCGCCGGTGCGATTCTCGGTGGGCAGCCTGTTCAATTGAACGATATTGACCTTCCTTCCGTAGGGATGACTGTTTATAAAAATGGGGAGCTCCTCGATTCCGCGACAGGATCAGCCGTCATGGGGAATCCGCTGAATGCGGTGGCATGGCTTGCAAATGCCTTAAGCAGCTATGATATTTCCTTAAACAAAGGGGAAGTAATCCTTTCCGGAGCTCTGTCTGCAGCGGTTCCGATTGAAGATGGCGATTCTTTCACAGCGGATTTCGCCCATCTAGGTTCGGTTTCGGCGGCGTTTAAACAATAGTTTTCATTCGATCCGTACAGTAAAGAGAGATCCTTTGCCTGGTTAGCAGGGGGATCTCTCCATCTGTCTGAATTCTTTTCTATAAGAAGGAGGAAGTCATGAATACTGAACTTGCAGATTCCCAGGATAAAAAGAACAGCAATAAGAAAATTTTATCTACCTCTGCTGGATTTGGCCTTCTTCGAAAAGGGTTGATTGAAAACTTGGGCCAAAAGCGGGCCAAAGGGTTTCTGCTTCGCTATGGCTGGAGTTTGGGAGTCAGTGATGCGGAAGAGGCCATGAAAGAGAGCTCCTCCTTGGATTTCCTGATCAAGCAGGCATCCATTCTCCACCTGAATACAGGCCATATTGGGGATATCCAATCCGAAAGATGGATAGAAATGAGCGATGCCAACGAGATCAAATCCATCTCCGCAAAGGGAAAATGGATGGATTCCTTTGAGGCGAAAGAGCATTTGAAGCACCACGGTGCAGCGGATGCTCCCGTTTGTTCCACCCTGGCCGGTTATGCAAGCGGCTATATGTCAACGATTCTTAAACAAGACGTCGTCGTGAAAGAAACCCGCTGTATCGGTATGGGAGACAGTGAATGCCAGTTTGAAATGAAATTAAAGGAAGATTGGGGCAGCGAAATCCAGGATGAATTAAGTCTTTATGAAGAAATGAATATCATTGAGGAATTAAATGATACCTATGAACAGCTGCTGGAACAACGGAATTATATCGATAAGGTAGCCAAATTCCATAACCGATTGACGGAAAGCATTTCGAGCGGGAGCAATCTCCACGATATCGCCCAAACAACCTTCAGCTTGCTGAAGATTCCGGTTTCGATTGAAGACTTGAGTTTCCAGAAAATAGCCTACGCAGGGGTGAAGGAAGAAGACTATCTGGAGTTCAATAAAGACCTGGTTGAGTATTTAAAACAAAAGCTATATAAAAATCACCCCAATTTGCCTGTATTCAAGGAAACACTTCGACTAAAAACGAAGAACCAGGATCGCTTGATCACTCCCATTGTGGTTCAGAAAAAAGTCATTGGCTATTGTACTTTTTTCCAGGATAAAGAGTCATCGGGAATTTCGGAAAATGACGTCATGTTCATCGAACGGGCAGCAAACGCGGCTTCTTTATACTTATTGAATCAAAAAACAAGTTTTGAAGCAGTGGAAAAAATGAAGGGATATTTCCTTGAACAAATCCTGAGGGGCCAGTATTCATCGGTAGAAGAAATTGTGAATCGCGGGCGGTACATGGGGTTTGACCTGGAAGCCCCATTCTATATTGCTGCGATTGATTACAAATCCAAAGGCCCTGTATCGAAAAATGATAGTGACCATTTTGATCCGTTTCTTGAAGCGATTGTGAAATATATGGATATCCAAGGCTATAAAGCTCTAATTGGCCAGCATGAAGGCCACATCGTGATGCTCATACCCGAAACAGATCATTTATTACATAAGCTTGAAAAAATAATCAAACACATCCAATCCAGCTTTCCGGCTTATGAATATAAGGTGGGTATCAGCGACAAAGCGGAAGATATTGTGAATGTGATGGAATATCTTGAGGAATCATTCATCGCTTTGAGAATGTCGAATGGCAAGAATATCATCTCCTTTAGAGATTTAGGGATTATCGGGGTACTAATCAACTCAAAAAATAGCAGCGGAATAAAGAAAATTGCCAGACAGGAATTAGGACCACTGTATGATTTGGGAGATCCAAAGAAAAAGGAACTATTAAAAACACTTTATGTATTCCTGGCAAACGGAGGGAAGCTCCAGCAAACAATGGATGATCTATCATTATCCATGAGCGGGCTCACCTACCGGGTGAGCAAGATCGAGAAAATGATCCATAAAGAATTGCGGGATTCAACTCAGAGTTATCAGCTGCTTCTCATTCTCGATTCTCTCATTGCCTTGGGGGAGTTGAAGTTATAAAACCATGACGAGCAGTAGGGTTTTGTGGCGAAATGATGCTTCGCTTGACGCCTCAATTTTCAAAGGGGCAGTTATTTTCCCGAGTTGATTTTGGGGTAGGTAGGAGGACGCAATAGGCGGAGAATTTCCGTCTATTGTATATAGATGCAGCTTAAGAAGCAGAAATAGGCGGATTAATTACGGTTAACTGTTCAAAATAGGACAAAATCCAATGATTTTGTTGATATAAACGGAAAAAGTTCCCTTATATTTAAGGAAATATCAATATTTCCTAATATAAACGGAGTTTTACCGTTTATTTTTCAGCCACATTGAAACCAACACTAAGTTTTAACAGAACCAATCCAAAAAAGGAGGAGAAAAAAATTGACTTCTATTACTCAAACAGTCATAAAAACAGATGGTTATGAAACCTATTTAAATCGTTCCGGTGAGGGAAACAGTGAAGCTGTCCTGTTCCTTCATGGTTCGGGCCCGGGGGTAACGGCCATCGCCAATTGGCGCTATGCATTAGAAGCGTGCAGTGAAAGGTATGATTGTCTGGCTCCAGACCTTTTTGGCTTTGGGCAAAGCAGCCATCCGGACACCCTGCCGAAGAACAGGCAAGCATGGATGGACCAATGGGTGGTGCAAATGATTGGCCTCCTGGATGAATTAGGAATCCAAAAGGCCCATGTAGTGGGAAATTCATTAGGCTGCTCTGTGGCGCTCGAGCTGCTGCTTGAGCATCCTGAGCGGTTTGATAAAGTGGTGCTTATGGGGCCGGGCGGAACACCAAACACGAAGTTAAGCCCTGAACTGGCGCGGGCCAAGAATTTTTACGATAATCCGTCGCCTAAAAAAATGCGCCAAATCATGAGCTGGTTTGTCCACAACCCGGAAGAAATGGCGCCGATTATTGATGGAGTGATCGAGTCCAGGTATGAAACGGCGATGAGACCAGAGGTTCAGCGTTCCAATGACTCCATTTTTGCTACGGCTGCTGTTCCGGTTCCAATCACGGCACTCAACCGGATCGAGAATCCTGTCCTGCTTATTCATGGATTGAATGACCGGGTGTGTTCAGTAGAATCCAGTTATTATTATGTCGAACATATTCCAAATGCGCAGCTTCATGTGTTCGGAAAATGTGGGCATTGGACGCAAATCGAGAAAAAAGATTCATTTAATGAATTAATCCAAAACTATTTTGCTGGTAAAATCTAAGGTACAGAATATACCTGGGATGGTGATGGAAATGAAACTAGTATCTTTCTATGAAAATGACGAAATAAAATTAGGAATCAAGGCGGAAGAGGGAATTATTGATGTGTCCGCAGCTTCTCAAACAGCAGGAATTCAGGCGCCTAAGTCGGTGCTGGATGTGGTTAAAGGCGGCTCCGAGGCTTTGGAAGCATTGAATAAGATTTTAGAAGTCTCCCAGAGACCAATTCCTGAGGAAGAAGTAAGATTTGCAGCAGCGATTCCAAATGCAGGAAAAGTGATTTGCGTTGGGGCCAATTATCGCAAGCATGCCATTGAATCTGGCCTTGCGATCCCGGAGGATCCCATTTATTTTGCCAAATATGCCAACAGTCTATCAGGGCATGGTGAGGAAGTGGCTTTGCCGGACTTCGCAAAGGAAATCGATTATGAAGTGGAACTAGTGGCTGTCATTGGGAAAAAGGCCAAGAATGTAAATCCTGAGGAAGCTTTACAGTACGTATTTGGCTATGCAACAGGAAATGACCTGTCTGCCCGCGACCTTCAATTCCGGAGCCATCAATGGATGTATGGAAAAGCGATCGATCAATTTGCGCCGCTCGGACCGTGCATTGTCACGGCGGATGAGGTGCCGAATCCGCAAAATTTGAATCTGAAAACCTGGGTGAACGGGGAACTTCGTCAAGATTCGAATACGGAAGATATGATTTTTTCGGTAGCGGAGCTAGTGAGTGATTTGTCCCGAATCATGACGCTGGAACCTGGGGATGTCATTTATACCGGAACACCAGAGGGCGTCATTATGGGGATGGAAGAAAAAGTTTGGCTCAAGCCAGGAGATGAAGTCGTCTGTGAAATCGAGGGCCTAGGGCGATTGGTGAACAAATTTGTATAAGAAGTTTTAGAATCTTTCAGACTGTAGACAAACTCTATTAAATTAGAGTTTGCTGCAGTTTTTTTATTGAAAATGGGACTAATTTGGTTTAGGTTTTCACTTTGCCACAGTTTGGACACCTGGATGCTTAGCATTATGTCTATTCCAATATATTAGATTTTAATTTTCTCAAAATTCAATAATATAATTGACACCAAGCAATACGTGAAATAAAATAAATTTAATAATAATTGTATACAATTATACATTGATTCGTCTCTTTGTTCACTCTAGTCAACGATGCCCGCACAAAAATGAAAGCGTTTTAAATTGAAATAGTGGAAGGGGATAGGTATGAACCAGGATATCAATAATGAGAATGTTGAAAAACGAACGGTAAAGAAAACAATGAAGCGGATCTTGCCATTTATTTTAGTTTTATATATAGTTGCGTTCCTTGATCGAGTGAACTTGGGATATGCGGCTCTCGAAATGAATGCTGAACTTGCTCTTTCGGCAGAAATATTTGGCTTCCTGTCGGGATTATTTTATATAAGCTACTGCTTGTTTGAAGTGCCGAGCAATATGATTTTAAATAAGGTCGGGGCAAGATTATGGATTGCCAGGATCATGATCACTTGGGGAATCATTGTCGTGCTGACTGGTTTTGTTCAATCGGCAGCCCATCTATATATTTTACGCTTTTTGCTTGGTGTTGCCGAGGCAGGATTCACTCCTGGAATCATCCTTTATTTAACGTATTGGTTTCGTGCACGCGAACGGGGAAAAGCAACAGCTGCTTTTTTTGTGGCGCTGCCATTGGCCGCATTAATTGGCGCTCCGCTCTCCACGTGGATCATTGACCATATTTCCTGGGCTGGACTGTCTGGCTGGAGATGGATGTTTATTCTTGAAGGATTGCCTGCTGTCTTATTAGGAATACTTGTCATGTTCTATTTGACCAACCGCCCTGCCAATGCCAAGTGGTTAACCTATGAAGAAAAGACATGGCTGGAAGGGGAGCTTCAAAAAGAGAGACAGTTAGCGGCAAAGGTTAATAAAACCTCCCATTTAGGAATGTTGAAAGACTCGAAGGTTTGGAAACTGTCACTGTTTAATATTGCAGGATTTGTGGCGGTCAACGGTTTGAATTTCTGGATTCCTACCATCATTAAAAACCTGTCCGCATCAGGGACATCAAACATGGAAGTCGGCTGGCTGGCGATGATCCCTCCTCTGGTTGCTATTCCTGCGATTCTGTTTGTTGGCTGGAATGCCGACAGAACCAACAAGCATAAACAGCATCTTGCTGCCTGTGTATCCATTGCCATGCTTGGATTGATTGGATGTGCGTTTGTTTCCACTGTGCCATTGATGATTTTGATGCTTTCCATTACGTCTGCGGGATTATATGGAATTTCGGGTTCCTTTTATGCTTACTTAACCTTTTTCTTCAGTGAATCAACAGCTCCAGCAGGAATTGCCCTTGTCAGTACATTATCCTCGTTAGGAGGTTTCATCGGACCGATGGTTTTAGGTGTACTGACTTTACAGCAAGGGATGCTTGTCATTGCAGGTTTTATGCTTGTGAGTTTGCTGACGCTTATTACCTTAAAGCATGGAATGGAGAAAAAACAAAAATTAAGAGTGAAGGGCCAAACGGCATAATAATAGCGGCTTCATGTACGGGAATAGTCCATTCTCAAGGATCCTGCTTTGTCAGGATTCTTTTTCGTGTTTCAAAGAACATTCACTAATTAGGAATCCAACAAAAACTATTGAAAAACAAAAAAATCTTCGCCACTTTTTCATCTGGAAAGGAGAGTGTGAATTTTCTAAAATTTTAGTATGGGAACGGGTTAACCGCCATTCTTCAATTCTATTGAAATGAAATCTATATAAAAACAGGAGGATCTTATGACTTTACCTGAGATTGCAAAACTTGGCCATGTAGCATTGGTTACCCCCGATTTTGAAAAATCACTGTGGTTTTTCCGGGATGTCATTGGACTTGAAGTAACGGAAGAAAAAAATGGAACCACTTACATGCGTGCCTGGGGAGACTTTGAACACCATTCACTCTCGTTGACGCCAGGGGACAGAGCCTATATTGACCATATCGGCTGGAGAACCAAGCGCCCAGAGGATGTCGAAGGGTTTGCAGAGCTGCTTGAAAAAGCCGGTACGGAGGTCACCTGGATTGAAGCCGGCGAAGAGGCGGGACAAGGACGTGCCATCCGTTTCAAACTCCCAAGCCAGCATTCGTTTGAAATTTACTACGATGTTGAAAAGCCAAAGGCGGATGTAAAAACACGCTCTGTGCTTAAAAATCAATCGCATAAATCATGGAACCGGGGAATTTCACCAAGGAGATTTGACCATGTCAATATTGCCACTTCAATGGATGTGGCGGAAATAATCGACTATTTAGGAACACAATTAGGCTTCAAGCTTCGTGAATATGTAAAATACAATAACGAAAATGTGATGGCAGGCTGGATGAGTGTTACGCCGCTCGTCCACGATATAGCCGTCATTAAACGTCCAGAGGCGAAAACACCGAACCAGCTGCACCACATTTCCTATTGGAGCGATAATGCCCAGGATATCCTGCGGGCCGCCGATATCCTGAAGGAAAATGGCATTAACTTTGTCGGTCCTGGCAAGCATGGGATCTCCCAGGCATTCTACCTGTATGTCTGTGACCCTGGAAGCGGCTGCCGGGTAGAGCTGTTCAGTGGTTCCTACCTGATTTTTGAACCAGACTGGGAGCCGGTTGAATGGACAGAAGAGGATCACTCCATTGGTAACACGTATTGGGGCGATTCCGTAATGGATAAGGAATTGAATAAACCAACTATTGAAGCATAAGAGTTCTGCCAAATGAATGATCTGTCCCTCTAATGAGAAGGTGGATATCCTCCGCTCCAAAAAGAGGGATTTTTTTACACTTTCAGAATGTTGAAGAAGGAAGGTAGTAATATTGACCAAAGCAGGAAACTATGAAGCGGATATCGTTGTTGTTGGTGCAGGGAATGCCGCCATGTCGGCTGCTATTGCTGCGAGTGAAAATGGCGCCAATGTCATTGTGCTCGAAAAAGCGCCTGAATCTGAAAAAGGGGGAAACACCACTTATACGCATGGTTCCATCCGGTTTGCTTATAACGGTGTAGAAGATCTAAAGGAAATTATGCCTGACCTGACTCCAGAGGAGATTGAAAGCACTGATTTTGGAACGTATTCAGAGGAAGAGTATTTCGATGATATGTGCCGGCTTACCGACTATCGCACAAACCCAGAGCTGGCCTCTTTGTTGACAAGTCAAAGCTTTGAAACGATGAAATGGCTCGTTTCCCATAAGGTTCGTTTCGTGCCGATATACGGCCGCCAAGCGTTTAAGGTTGATGGGAAGTTTAAGTTTTGGGGCGGTATGATTGCGGAATCCGCTGGCGGCGGTCCCGGCCTGGTGGAAGCCCTTCATGAGGAAGCGAAAAAATTGGGCGTCCAGATTCTTTTTAATGCAATGGCCACGGAGCTGATCCACGACGATGAGGGAGTTCATGGCGTGATTTTTAAACAAAACGGAAAAACAACAGAGGTCAGGGCAAAAGCCGTCATCCTGGCATCAGGCGGCTTTCATGCCAATCAGGAAATGCGGACCCGCTATCTTGGGCCAAAATGGGATTTGGCGCATGCAAGAGGCAGCCGTTTCAACACAGGCGAAGGAATCAACATTGCACTAAAGATAGGAGCGATGCCGTATGGCAATTGGTCCGGCGCACATTCGGTCGGCGGCGATCGCTATTTGCCGGACCATACGGAAGGCTTCCAGCGGTTAAGCTATCCGTTTGGCATCATGGTAAACACGGAAGGGAAACGGTTTGTCGATGAAGGCGCGGACTTCCGCAATTATACCTATGCGAAATATGGAAAGCTCATTCTCGAACAGCCAGGTCAGGCTGCGTGGCAAGTTTTCGACCAGAAGGTAGCCAGGCTGCTGCGAGACGAGTATAAAGTAAAACAGGTAACAAAAGTGAAAGCGAATACATTAGAGGAACTGGCAGAAAAAATGGAAGGCATCGACACCGAAGGGTTTCTAAATGAAGTAAAAAGATACAATGCAGCTGTTCGGAAGGACATTCCTTTTAATCCAAATATAAAGGATGGACGCTGTACAGAGGGATTAGAGGTTCGTAAATCCAATTGGGCCAATACGATTGACGAAGGGCCATTTGAAGCGTACGGAGTTACATGCGGGATTACCTTTACCTTTGGAGGGTTGAAAATCAATACCGAAGCCGAGGTACAAGATCTCCTGTCCCAGTCAATCCCAGGCCTTTATGCCACAGGTGAGCTAGTGGGCGGCCTCTTCTATTTCAACTACCCTGGCGGCGCCGGGCTGATGGCGGGTTCCGTTTTTGGAAAAATAGCCGGAGAAAATGCGGCAAGGTTTGTAAAGCAGCACGAACCTCTGAAACTTACCTAATCATAAAAAACCATTTTAGAATAGTAAAGGAGATGGAGCAATTGACGGAAGTGGCACAAAGGGAAAATCTGGTTGAAAAAGCAAAAGCCCTTATCCCAAATTTAAGAACAAGAGCGAAAGAAACAGAGGAAATCCGGCGTATTCCGCAAGCGACAATGGACGAACTGAAAGAAGCAGGTCTTTTCAAAATGCTTCGTCCCAAAAGGTATGGCGGTTATGAAACGGATATGAAAACCTATACAGATGTGATTGTGGAAATCTCGAAAGGCTGTGGATCGACTGGGTGGATTTTAGCTCTTTGTGCGATCCGTGAATTGATGGTCGCCCAATCCTTTTCTGAAAAAACGCATCTGGAGATTTATGGTGAAGATGAAAACAGTGTATTATTTGCCGGCGTTTATGAACCAAGAAAGTGCATTGCCCGCAAGGTAGAGGGCGGATACCTTGTAGAAGAAGGTTTTTGGATGTTTTGTTCCGGTTCCCTCCATGCCACATGGGGTTATTTTGGAATGCCGATTGTCGGTGAAGACGGGAAGCTTGTCGACCAGGTCCTTATGACCTTGCCGTTCCATGAAATGGAAATCATGGATGACTGGCATACGCTGGGATTAAAAGGCACAGGTTCAAACAGCGTAAAAATGAACAATGTCTTTATTCCGGATCATCGCTGTACATCCTTTGTTGAAGCTTTGGACGGAAACTTTGAATCTAAGCATCTTCGCGATATCCCGTTGTACAATACCGCACTCTTCCCGGCCTTGATCCTTTCGCTTGGATTACCGGGCCTCGGACTTATCAAGCATGCATTGGAATTTTTCCAGGAAGTGCTGCCTAACCGCAGGGCCGTGCATATGGGGGTGGAGTATATCCGGGATGCAGCCAGCACTCATGCGATCATCGCGGACGCTTCCTTGAAAATTGATACGGCTTCCATGCATTATTACCGGGTGGCGGAAGACCTCGACAACTGGGCCAAGAGCGGAAAATACATGGATCGCCAAGCCAGGGTAAGAACGCTGGCGGATATCGGCTATGCCAACCAAATGTGCAAGGAAGCGCTGGACCTTTTATTGCTTGGCAGCGGATCTGGCTATGTGTATGAAGGACATCCACTGCAAAGAATCTTCCGTGATTTCATGACCCTCTACTCGCACCGGTCTCTATCACCAACCATTACGAAAGAAAACTATGGCCGTGTGTTATCCGGTTTGGAATCGAATGCTATTAGATACTAATGGCAGATTCTAGCTCGATCAACCATATAAAAAGGATCATTCGATTATATTCTGGACTTGTTGACCCAACTGATTTCTGGTTGACAAGTTCTTTTTTATTTAGGAACAGCAAACATTTTGCGGATCGAAAAGTGGAAACAAAATATTTACGATAAAAACCAATAAAAATTAGCAGAAATTATTCCAAACTTGAATTGTTTTTACTCTAGAAGGAATACATCGAATTTTCTAAAATTAACTCAAGCGCTGAAGATAACGGAAAAGTTCGTCGGACATCATCAGGTTTATCAGGACCTATTCAACCAAGGCAGGAGAGATGACCATGACAAGTATAGCTGTCGAGACGGCAACGGATCTAGTCGAAAAAGCTCGTTCATTTGCTCCTAGACTGCGCGAACGCGCAAAGGAAACAGACGAACTCCGCCGGATTCCGGAAGCCACCATTAAAGAACTTAAGGAAACTGGATTATTCCATATTCTCCGTCCCAAAAGGTTTGGCGGATATGAGGCTGATATGAAAACCTATACAAAATGCGTCGCTGAAGTTTCCCGTGGCTGCGGCTCGACCGGCTGGGTATACGGGTTATGCTGTATCAGGGAATTAATGATTTCCGAATCCTTTTCCGAAAAGACCCATTTGGAAATTTACGGTTCAGGGGAAGACGTTTTATTTGCCGGAGTATTTGAGCCAAGAAAAATTAAGGTGCAAAAAGTTGAAGGCGGTTACATCATCGAGGAAGGATTTTGGCCGTTTTGCTCCGGTTCGCTTCATGCCACATGGGGATACTTTGGAATGCCTATCGTCGATGAAAAAGGAAACCATGTGGACCAGGGATTGATTACCGTGCCTATGAGCCAGGTGGAGATCGCCGATGACTGGAATGTTGTTGGGTTAAAAGGGACTGGCAGCAATAGTGTCTATATGAATGGTGTTTTTGTCCCAGACCACCGCGTGGTCTCGTTCACGGATGCGATCCACGGAAAGTTCCAATCCAGTCATTTCCGGGATATCCCATTGTACAATACAGCCCTTTTCCCTGCCCTGGCCATGTCACTTGCAGTTCCGGCCCTGGGGATGGCGCAAGCGGCTCTTGAGTTTTTTATGAAAGTGCTTCCGAACCGGAAAGCAGCCAATCTTGGTGTAGAACAGTTGAGTGAGGCCGCTTCGACACATAATCAGGTGGCTGAAGTTTCCCTCAAGATTGAAGCTGCTGAACTGTTGTTCCATAAAGTGGCCGATAACCTGGATACTTGGGCTGGCAGCGGCGAATATATGCCGAAGCCAGAAAGAGTGAAATCATTGGCAACGCTTGGATATGCTGTGCAAATATGCAAAGAAGCCATCGACCTGATTCTCCTTGCAAGCGGTTCGGCGATTGTCGCCCAGGGCCATCCGCTCCAGCGCATAAGCGCGGATTTCTCGGCTTTGTACACACATCGGACGATTTCGCCGATTACATCCAAGGAAAACTATGGACGCGTTCTTTGCGCCCTGGATTCCAATACCAAAAACATTTAACTGTAATCACCTTGGAAGCAAGATATGAAGTGAACATAAATAAACCAACAAGGGGGCTCGGCATGAAAACGATATATTTGAACCCTGGAAATCTGGCATTCTGGCAAAAGGCCGCAGAACCAAACATCATGGCATTGGGCTTTTTTGACGGGCTGCATAAAGGCCATCAGGAAGTCATCAATTCTGCGAAGCAGATTGGAACCGAAAAAAAGCTTCCAGTCTCTGTGATGAGTTTTTTCCCTCATCCGAAGACCGTTTTATCCAATGGAAGCAAGCAGGTAAACTACCTGATGCCGCTTTCTGAAAAAGAAAAGGTGCTTCGTACCCTGGGTGTGGATCTTTTTTATATCGTCGAGTTTGATAGAGAATTTTCGTCGCTGTCCCCTGAAGAGTTTGTTGGAAAATATTTGGTTGATCTGGGCGTTGTCCATGCCGTAGCTGGGTTCGATTATGCGTATGGCTGTAAAGGGGCCGGCAATATGGATCGGCTAAAGGCAGATTCAGGCGGACTTGTTGATGTGACCAAGGTTCCGAAAGTGGAGTGCCGCGGAGAAAAAATCAGTTCCACCTGTATTCGTGAAAGACTGCTAAAAGGGAAGGTGGATGAGATGCCTGACTTCCTGGGCAGGGAGTATGAGGTCGATTGTGAATATGACGGAGTCACTTTAAAATCCAAGCCTTTTTATACTTTGCCGGCACCTGGCATCTATGATGTCACCCTAACAGGAACGATGAAAACACAGCACGCCGAGGTGAAGGTAACAGAGCAAAAAGAGATGATTCTCCTTAAGCCGCTCTCCAAACCTAAAAAAGGATGGCTAACCATTCAATGGCATCGGCGGATTGGAGAAGCAACTCCATATCCTTTGTATGAAAAGATTTGGGATTATCACTCATTGGCCCATCATGTCCAAGGGTGATCCCAAACTTTCAAATATAGCTATAAAAAGAGAAAAGGTGATAGTTTCGGATGAAAAAAACAGAAAAGTTTCAGTCTTTACTGCACCAGCCAGGTTCCTTCATTCTCCCTGGAGCCTATGATGCAATGTCGGCAAGATTAATCGAGGAGACGGGATTCAAAGCCATCTATGCAACAGGTGCAGGAATCTCCAATGCCCAGCTGGGCTGGGCCGATGTCGGGCTTACCACGATGAAAGAGGTGGCTGACATTGTGGCCCGCATGGCCGATGTGACGTCTGTCCCAATCGTCGTTGATGCCGACACCGGGTTCGGAAATGCCATTAACGTCATGAGGACGGTCCGCGAATTTGAACGCGCCGGCGTGGCCGCCATCCAGATGGAGGACCAGGTATCGCCAAAGAAATGCGGACATTTCAGCGGGAAAGATGTGATTTCGCAGGAAGAAATGGTCGGGAAAATCAAGGCAGCACTGGATACAAGACAAGATGAGAAACTCGCCATCATTGCGCGTACCGACGCATTGGCCGTCAATGGCATGAGCGATGCAATTGAAAGGGCCCATGCCTATAAGGAAGCTGGGGCCGATGTTATTTTTGTCGAAGCGCCTACAACGATTGAACAGCTACAGCAAATCACCTCCTCCATCAAGGGAATCCCGCATATCATCAACCTTGTTGAAGGCGGGAAGACGCCGCTTGTTTCATTAAAAGAAGCCGAGGACCTTGGATTCAAAATCATGCTGTGTGCCAATACCGTTCTGCGCTCGGCCATCAAGGGAATCACGGAATCTCTAAAAAGATTAAAAGAAGAAGGCTCACAGGAAAATATTCACGATCTGATTTGTACCTGGGAAGAAAGGCAGACTCTTTTTAAACTCAATCAGGTTAAAGAGTGGGAAAAAGAGTATCTATATACCTTAAATCTAAAATAAAAAAAGGTGGTAATGAACAATGGCAAACTTTACAGAATCGAAAAATATCAGTCTGGAACTAGCAAACAAAATCCTTGAGGCAGCACGTGCAAAAGGTGAAGAACTGGGCATGCCTTTCAGCATTGCGATCGTCGATAAGCCAGGCAACCTGAAGGCATTCCAGACAATGGACGGAGCGCCGGTATTGAGTCTCGATATCGCCCAAAACAAAGCGTTCTCTGCCGCTGCGTACAACAGGGCCACACATGAATGGTATGACAGACTTAAGGATGATCCGCCGCTATTGCATGGAATTGTCCACACTCCAAGACTAGTCATTTTCGGCGGCGGCTACCCAATTCGCATCAACGGCGAAGTGATCGGCGGAATTGGTGTCAGCGGAGGCCATTATTCGCATGACATGCAGGTATGCGAGGCAGGACTGGCTGTGCTCGAAGGCATCGAAGTGTAAGGGTGTGAATCAGGATGGAATCCTATGAACTGGTTATTTTAGGCGGAGGACTTGCCGGCATGTGCGCTGCCGTGGAGGCAGGGGAGCAGGGTGCGAGTGTGCTGCTGCTTGAAAAGCAGGATGAGCTCGGCGGAAGCACCGTCCTTAGTTCAGGGTATATGGCTTTTGCAGGTACCGACATGCAGGAAAAAGCGGGCATAGAAGATTCAACTCAATACCTCGTCGACGATCTGCTTGAGGTTGGCGGCGCAGTCAACAGGAAGGAACTCATTGACGCCTATGGCCAACATCAACTGGAAACCTATACATGGCTAAAAGGTCATGGAGTTGAATTCCGCACGCTGCAAGCGGTCAGCGGGCACAGTGTTCCCCGCGGCCATACGATTGACCCGCACCAGGCAATACAAGTGCTGTATAAAAGGGCCAAGGAGCTTCCAAATGTAAAAATTCGGCTGAATGCTCCTGCAAAAAGGCTTTTGAAAAACGCTGAAGGCCGCATTGATCAGGTACTATTTGAAGCAGACGGAAAAGAGCATACTGCTGCAGCTGCAAAAGGAGTGCTGCTTGCCTCGGGAGGCTTCGCGAAAAGTGAAGAGTTTCTGAAGCTATTTGCTCCTCACCTTGATGAGGCCCTCCGGATTGGCGGGGAAGGAAACCATGGCGATGGATTGAAGATGGCCTGTGAGCATGGTGCCTGGCTGCTCGACCTTCCTTACCTGAGCGGAACGTACGGATTTCACCCAAGTGCCAACAGTGCCGTTAAGTCGCAGGGATTGGCCTTCTACAAGGGAGGAATCATCGTCAATCAGGATGGGAAGCGGTTTGTCAATGAATCTCTTTCTTATAAACTTTTAGGAAATGAGGCATTACGGCAGCCTGAAGGAATTTCCTATCAAATATGGGATCAGACGGTGATGGAGAAAGCCGTCGGAGATGATCCGCTTTATGATTTTGACTTGCTTAAGCGGCGCAGGCTTTTGTATCAAGTGGATACATTGGAAGAGCTGGCAGACTGCATCGATGTGCCGGTTGAAGTACTGGAAAACACGATTGCTCTTTATAACAAGGGAATCGAAAGCGGATCTGACCCGGAATTTGGCCGAAAATCGCTCACCCATCATTATGGAAAGCCGACACCGATTGAAAAAGCCCCATTTTATGCGTTTGAATCAACGGTGGCGATGCTTG
Source organism: Mesobacillus campisalis (assembly GCF_000986785.1). Taxonomy (GTDB): domain Bacteria; phylum Bacillota; class Bacilli; order Bacillales; family Cytobacillaceae; genus Mesobacillus_B; species Mesobacillus_B campisalis. The sequence goes on from NZ_LAYY01000004.1 coordinate 124,952, forward strand.
CGACCTATGCAGGTGTTGCCGTGAATCCACAGGGACAGGTGCTCAATCCATATAATGAAACCATTCCCGGGCTGTACGCAGCAGGAGAGTTAACGGGCGGTTTTCACGGCGCAGGGTATGTGACCGGATCTTCGCTTGGAAAATGCGCCATTTTCGGCAGATTGGCCGTCCAGGACGCACTGAAAAAAACGACTGTCGTCTAAGAGGAGGGACCTGCTAAGGCATATATTGTGCCTTAGCAGATTGTTCCTATCCTAAACTCTTTCAGGGAGGTAATGAGTTGTGAAAATCTGGCATCAAAGCCTGACTAGTATTGAATCGGTGGTCCCGTACCGGGATGCTGTTCTAAAACATATCGACACCGTCGCTCGTCCAGGAGTGGAGGTTGTTCTCCATGGAATGTCCAAAGATACATACCCGACGAATTATCCTGGACATTTTATTACGTATTCCTACCTGCAAAACCTGCACCGTGAACAATTCGTACGTGCAGCATTAATGGCTGAGAGTGCCGGCTATGATGCAATGTTCATCGGGACTATACCTGATGTTGGCCTGCTGGAAGCCCGGACATTGGTCGACATCCCCGTAATCGGCTACGGCCAGGCCTCTTTCCATATTGCCTCCATGCTTGGTGACACGATCGGCGTCGTGAATTTTCTGGCTCCGCTGGCTGATGAACTGCGGGAGAATGCCAGGAGATATGGCCTTGGTGGCAAGCTTGGCCCAATTGTCCAGACAGAGGTTGGTTTTGATGATGTCCTGGCCGGGTTTGAAAATCCGGAACCTGTCATTGCCTCCTTCATAAAGGCAGCCGAAAAAGCGATTGCGGAAGGGGCTGATGTCATCGTTCCGGGGGAAGGGCCAATGAATGTATTCCTGGCAACCCAAGGTATCTCGCGGATTGGGGATGTTCCTGTAGTCGACTCGTTTGCTGCCGGAATCAAAATGTGTGAATCACTGGTTGATCTCAGAAAGAACTCAGGTGTTTACATGACCCGGCGCGGTTATTACAATGCCAAGCCGCCGGAAGAGGCAGTCGCAAGGCTTCGTGAACTGTACGGTTTGGTTGCTGTCCCGGATCCCCAAAATGACGAAGGACTCCCGGTTAGAGGGAGGAACCAAGCATCCACATCTGTTAAATAGTCTAAATTTTCAATATACATTTTTCGAAAAGGGGTGAGCCCAAATGCATATCGTTGTATGTCTAAAGCAGGTGCTGGATCCGGAACTCCCGCCGCGGTACTTCAAAATTGATCCAGAGACCAACCGTCCGGACGATGGCGTTGCCGACATGGTGATGGATTCCTATGCGGAAAACGCATTGGAGACAGCGATTCAGCTTAGAGATAAAATCGGCGGGGCCACAGTGACTGCCCTTTGTCTGGGGGATGAGGATTCAGAGGATGTCCTCCGCCGTGCACTCAGCTTTACTGCCGACCGGGCCGTCCGTGTATGGGAGGACGAATGGGAAAACCTTGATGGCCAGGCGGTAGGCCATATTCTTGCTCGAACGATCCAAAGTTTTGGGGGAGCGGATCTCGTTCTCACCGGCTACCAGGCGAGCGATATTGAAGAAGGATTAGTGGGTCCTGTGCTAGCGGAAGAGCTTGGGATTCCCTGTGTGACATTGGCCTCCGAATTAGCCGTCGAGGGCAGCATACTCAAGGCAACATGCGAAGCAGAGAATGGCTATCAGGTGATTGACGTGCCGTCTCCAGCAGTATTCACGATTGTTAGTTCGGAAAAAAATGTTCCCCGGCTTCCCAAAGTAAAAGATATCAGGCTCTCGAGAAGCAAACCAATCGAGGAATTGGAGGCAGACGACCTGGAGATTGATGCAGAACGATGTCAGCCAGCTGTTGCCCTGCGGAAAGTCTATGTTCCTGATCGGGAGGTCGCCTGTGAGTTCCTGGTTGGGGAAGATGGTCCCGAACTTGCTTCCGGATTGGCAGGGAAACTTATGGAATTAAAGGTTTTGTAGGAGGTCGTTACAGATGGCAAATGTGCTTATATATGCAAATCAGCAAGGAGGGAACCTCAGTTCCAATGCCAGGGAAGCCTTGGCTTTTGGCAGCTCCCTTGCTCGTTCTGCAAACGGAGAGACAGCGGCCGTTCTCATCGGTCCCGGAGCCGGGACAGCAGCGAAGGAAGCGATAGCCTTCGGTGCTGAAAAAGCCTACACCATCGATTCACCATTATTGGCACAATATCAAGTGGAACTGTATCTCGATGCAATCAGTGAAGCTTTTGAAAAATCACAATCAACGATACTGGTCCTGCCCTTCGACCGTAAAGGAAAAGACCTTATCGGCCGCCTGGCCACCCGGTCTTCCGCGTCTGCGTTAACGGAAGTCATTGATTTCAAAGTGGAAGAGGGGACGGTTCACTATGTTCGTCCCATCTATGGCGATAAGGCTTATGGAGAATATACGATTAATCGAAAGAAAGCGGTCATCGGAATACGGCCAAAGAGCCATGAACCTGCATCCAGGGATGAGAATCGGACAGGCGATATTATTCCATTGAAAATTGACCTTTCCGAAGAGGTTATCGTATCAACATTGGCGGAAAAAATCGAAAGCGCCCTTTCTGGTGTAAGGCTTGAAGATGCGCGGATCATCGTATCCGGGGGAAGGGGACTTGGCGGACCGGAAGGATTTGATGAACTGGAGGCTCTTGCCAATGTCCTGGGGGGTGCAGTGGGCGCCTCCCGTGCAGCGTGCGATGCCGGCTGGGTGCCAACAAGTTTTCAGGTGGGCCAAACGGGTGCGGTAGTCGCACCGGATCTCTACATTGCGGTCGGAATATCGGGAGCAAGCCAGCATCTTTCAGGAATCACAAATGCAAAAACAGTTGTAGCCATAAACCATGATTCGGAGGCTCCAATCTTTAAACGGGCGAATCTAGGGGTTGTGGCGGACTATATGAGTGTGATCCCTGCCCTTACCAAAGCACTAAAAAAGAGAATGGGCGTCAATACCGGTTAGATTTTTAAAATATAAAATCTTTAAGGAGGGTACGAATGTGGGAAGAGAATTGGATTATGATATTGTCGTGATTGGCTGCGGCGCTGCAGGGACAGCAGCGGCCCTGTCAGCTGCTGAAAGTGCCAAAAACCAGGGAGAAGATCTTCGGATCGCGATTTTAGAGCGGGCGAATTTTGACAATAGAGGCGGAAATTCCCGTTGGACGGCCTCTTATATGAGGATGAAAAACATCGACGAAGTAGCAGATCATTTTGTGGAAGATATGATGACGTTTTCGGATAACTATGCGGATCGCCCCTACATTGAAACGCTTGCTGCAAATGCCGGCCCTACGCTGAGATGGGTAGAAGAAAAAGGCGTTGACTTCGACTACCTGCCAACCATGTTCCTGACTTCCACGCGTCCCCGTCTGCTTCCGGTCGGCGGAGGCCGTGCGATCATAGACAATCTATCCCGCCGCGCCAGTGCGCTTGGAGTGGAAATTATCTATGAAGCGACTGCATGGGAAATCGGACTGGATGAGGATGGCGCCGTCAGTGAACTGATGGTCCGCATCAAGGGCGGTGCTTCCCTGAATTTAAAAATCGGTGCATTGATTTTGGCAGCCGGCGGTTTCCAGGGAAGCCATGAAATGATGGCCCAGTATATCGGCCGGGATGCCCATACCATCAGGCCGGTTTGTGAAGGCGGGAAATACAACAAAGGCGAAGCCATCCGCATGGCCCTGAATATTGGGGCAAAAGGCACCGGCCAATACGATGCCTTCCATGCCGAGCCGGTTGACCCGCGAAGCAAACGGGAAGAAGCGGCCGTCATGACCTACCCTTATGCCATCCTGGTTGATAAAAATGGCAACCGTTTTGTGGATGAAGGTATTTCCACCATTGATGAGCAGTATGAGGCAGTTGCCCGCAAGATTTTCTATGACCTGCCCGGCCACATTGCTTATATGATCAGTGATCAAAAAATGTATGATATCCCTAATTATGAACAGGCGCTGGAAACAGATAAGCCGGCGATAGTGGCTGACACATTAGAAGAGCTGGCCGACAAGATCGGGGTTCCTGCTGCCAGTCTGAAAGCTACCGTTGAACAATTCAACGCCGCTGTCCAGCCTGGAGAGTTTAACTCGAAGAAAAAGGACGGCAAAAAGGCGGTTGGTATCACACCTCCTAAATCCAACTGGGCGATTACCATTGATCAAGCACCTTTTATTGCCTACCCAATTGTCTGCTCCAATGTATTCACGAATGGCGGTCTTGCCACCGATACCAACGGCCGGGTGCTGTCCGGGGATGATCACCCGATTCCAGGTTTATATGCAGCAGGAGAAACGGCAGGCCTTTACTATGGAAAATACCCAGGCGGCACATCTGTCCTCCGTGCATTGGTCTATGGGAAAATCTCCGGTGCACATGCAGTAAACTATGTCACCAATCCGGAAAAAATCGGGATTTAAAATTATTCGATCTCTTTCAAGTATAACTCCTTACCTCTCTTAAGGGAGGCAGGAGTTATACCTAAATGACAAATTTATTCAAACTTTAAAAGGTTAACAATTTTGGGGGGATTTAGATGGAATTACAAGGCAAGGTTGCACTCGTAACAGGCGGTGGACGAGGCATTGGGAGGGAAACCAGTCTTTTGCTGGCAAAACATGGCGCCAAAGTCGCTGTTTTTTCCCGGAGTGAAGCGGAAGTTTCTGATACGGCGAATTATATAACAAATGAGTTAGGCGGAGAAGCGATTTACGTAACGGGCGATGTAAGGAGCGTGGAGGATGTAAAAAAAGCGGTCAGAGAGACACGGGAAAAATTAGGGGATGTTGATATCCTGGTCAATAATGCAGGTACCATGCTCCTTAAGCCACTTGATGAAACAACGGTTGAAGAATGGGACTTTGTCCAGGATATTAATAGCCGTGCCCATTTTCTCCTGGCTCGTGAGGTTGTTCCGCAAATGAAAGAGAATCGAGATGGAGTGATCGTCAATATTTCTTCCATTTGGGGAACAAAAGGCGGCCCAGACCGCAGTGCTTATATTACCTCAAAATTTGCTGCGATTGGCTTTTCAAAAGCTTTAGGGGAAGAACTAAAACCTTATAATGTAAGAGTAAATGCAGTCTGTCCGGGTCCGGTTGATACGAAGATGACAGATGATCTAGGTCCTGACCTGAATAAAACAGGGTGGCTGCAGCCGATCGATATCGCGCACGTAATCGTGGATTTATGCTTGCCAAAATCAGTTGCTGTGACAGCAACGGCCGTAGAAGCCTTTGGCGGCGGACGTCCGGTTGGTTTATAGAAAAGCGAGAGTGCTTTGCTGAGCCCAAATAAGTCAGTGGACCCTACATTGTCACTGGCTTATTTGTCGTAGACAGCGGGAAGCTGCCAAGGATACAAATAATGGCCGAAAACAGAGGAGGAAGCCGCCATTGAACGGATTATTATGGATAAACTTAATCGCAACCATTGCTGTTATAGGGTATGCCGTCTATTTATTTGCCTATTTACTAAAAACGCGCTACCAATTTATTAAACTTGGAAAAAAAGAGGAATACGATCAGCGTAAAGATGAACGGATCCGCAATATTATGGTCAATGTGTTTGGTCAGAAAAAATTAATGAAGGATAAAAAAAGTGGTACGATTCACGTCATCTTCTTTTATGGATTTCTTTTGGTCCAGCTTGGAGCAATCGATTTTATCATTAAAGGGGTTATTCCAGGAGTTGCAATCCCCTTTGGTCCATTCTACGGACTTTTTAAATTTTTCCAGGAAATCGTCACGCTCATGATTCTTATCGCTGTTGTGGGAGCATTTTATAGAAGGTATATCGAAAAGCTTGCCCGCCTGAAGCGTGGCTGGAAAAATGGGCTGGTGCTCATTTTTATCGGTTCCCTCATGCTATCTGTCTTGGCAGGCAATGGGATGTATCTGGTTTGGCAAGAGGAACCGGTCCATTTTACATGGATGGAACCAGTTGCTTCATCCATTGCCGTCATTTTTTCAGGAATCCGGGAGCATATTGCCATTTCATTATTTTATGGCATGTGGTGGCTTCATTTATTGGTATTGTTAGCGTTCCTTGTGTATGTACCACAGTCAAAACATGCCCATTTAATTGCCGGACCGATTAATACGTATTTCCACCGATTAAACAAAGCAGGTACACTCCGGACGATTGATTTTGAAGATGAATCTCAGGAAACATTTGGAGTAGGGAAAATCCAGGATTTTACCCAGACACAAATGATTGATTTTTACGCCTGTGTCGAATGTGGAAGATGTACGAACATGTGTCCTGCCACGGGTACAGGCAAAGAGCTGTCTCCAATGAATTTAATTGTCAAACTCCGCAATCATCTTACATTTACGGGGGCTGCGATTACATCCCAGCAGCCTTGGGTTCCAGCATTTGCTTTTGCTGATTCACAAGGCAACAAAATTGGAAGGGGAATCGAACCTTATAGTCCGTCCCTTATTGGGGATGTCATTTCGGAGGAAGAAATCTGGGCTTGTACAACCTGTCGCAATTGTGAAGACCAGTGTCCTGTTATGAACGAGCATGTGGATAAAATTATCGATCTCCGTCGCTATCTTGTATTAACCGAAGGGAAATTGGACCCGGATGCCCAGCGCGCGATGCAAAATATTGAGCGCCAAGGCAATCCATGGGGATTAAACAGAAAAGAAAAGGAAAATTGGCGCAAGCTCCGCGATGATGTGCACATCCCAACAATGAAAGAAGCAAAGAAAGCAGGAGAAGAGCCGGAATATTTATTCTGGGTTGGTTCGATGGGAGCTTTTGATAGCCGCAGTCAAAAAATTGCCCTTTCTTTCGCTAAACTGATGAATGTAGCTGGTGTCTCTTTTGCCATTCTCGGTAATAAAGAAAAAAACTCAGGTGATACTCCACGGCGTCTCGGCAACGAATTTTTATTCCAGGAATTAGCTGCGGCCAACATAGCGGAGTTTGAAAAAAATGAAGTGAAAAAAATCGTCACCATTGATCCGCATGCTTTCAATATTTTCAAAAATGAGTATAAAGATTTAGGCTTTGAAGCGGAAGTGTATCATCATACAGAATTACTTGACCAGCTTGTCAAAGATGGCCGCCTAAAGCCAGAGTATGGTGTCATTGAAACCGTTACATTCCACGATTCATGCTATTTGGGCCGCTATAATGACGTATATGATGCTCCACGCGAGATTTTAAAATCGATTCCAGGAGTACAGCTTGCCGAAATGAAACGGAATCGTCAAGACGCTATGTGTTGCGGGGCAGGAGGCGGTTTAATGTGGATGGAAGAAGACAAAGGGCAACGCATCAATGTCGCTCGTACGGAACAGGCCCTCGAAGTTAGTCCAACTGTCCTCAGCGCAGGCTGCCCATTTTGCTTAACGATGCTAAGTGATGGAACAAAAGCAAAAGGAGTTGAAGATACAGTTGCATCCTATGATGTAGCGGAATTGCTGGAAAAGTCGGTAATCGGTGATGCAGGCAGCACCAGCAGCACAACGGAAGAGAAAGAACTAACTTTGGTCTAATTTGAAATGTAAAGCGGGGGAGTTATTTTGTCATTAAGCACGGAGGTTGTACGGGCAGTAATTCGCAGTCAGAAACGAGGTTTGCCGGAGGAAATTCGTGAAAAGGTGATTCTCCATATTTGCGATACCATTGGAATATCCTTAGCCGCCTATAAAGGGGCTCCTGTTGCTTTAAAATCAATTGCAGGGATTTCTCTGGGGGTAAAGGGAGGGACGGGCCGTGTCATGGGAAGCGGGGATGTTCTCCCCCCGGCCTATGCTGCATTTGCAAATACAGCTTTGGCACATGCTTTGGACTTTGATGATATTCACGATGCGGCCAGAATCCATCCCACCCCTGTTACCCTGGCTGCCGCATTAGCCGCCGGCGACGCTGTCGATACTCCGAATTTGGATTTCATTTCTGCAGTTGGACTTGGTAACGAGTTACTTTGCCGACTGGGATATGCGCTGGAGCCCAAAGGGACGGGTACAGATTCCAAATGGTTTCTAACTCAATTGTTTGGTTATCTCGGAGCGGCCATCACAGCTGGGCTTGTGCTTGGGTTAGATGAAAATCAATTGGTTCATGCGTTGGGACTGGCCTATATGCAAGCAGCTGGCGGGAAAGAACCGGGAGTTGGAACGGGTTCCGAGGCTAGGTCCATTTATCCGGCTTTTTCATCCATGGGAGGCGTTCAAGCAGCATTTTTAGCAAAAGAAGGGGTGACGGCACCTGCTAGCTGTTTGGATGGAAAAGCAGGGCTTTTTCAAAATTATTTTGGAAAGAATTTGAATGAAAAACAGCGGGGCGTATTATTGGACGATGAAACATGGGCATTTTCCGATACTTGCATTAAACTTTATCCGAGCTGCCGTTATTCCCATCCATTTATCCAGTCCGCCCTTGTCCTTCGGAACCATTTTGAACATTGTGAAATGGAGCAAATCGTAATCGGGGTAAATGAAACAGCGAAAATGTTATGTGAACCGCTTGAGGACCGCTGTCATCCTAAAACCGTACAAGACGCCAAATTCAGCATTCCTTTTATGGTGGCCTTTTCATTTGTTCGTGGGAGAGTCTACCTCGATAATTTAACGGGGAAGGACCTCATGGATCCTAATGTAATAGAATTGGCTAAAAGGATGAGAATCGAGCAAACACAAGAAGATACTCCCGGTATCCCTTTGGGTGATATAAAGGTCGTAACTCCTCAAGGAACAAAAAGACAAATAGAACGGATTCATCCAGAAATATTTTATGCTGAAGTGAAAAAGAAATTTATTGAATGTGGTCAGTTTGCAGACATAGCCAATCCCGATGAATTGTGGGAAATCCTATATAACCATTTAGATTATGATTTTATCGAAAAACTGCCAATAATGATTCATTAAAGCAAGCAGGGGGACGGTTCTCTTCAATTAACATGCTGTGGTCTCTCGTATGTTCTGACCGTTTGGTGGTACAGCGCCGGCGGTTTTTTTTTACAAATTAAACGGAGAGTAGAAAGCGGAGAACCCACCCGCTTCCTACACATCCCTGTTGCAATACTCGCTGATCAGCTTTACTGCCCTGGTTTGGCTGATGTTCAGGTCCTTTGCTACTTTTCTTGAGCTTTTATATTTTTCATAGGACTGAGCGACAAGCACTTTCTTAACATGTTCAATGGCATCATCTAGCTTTGACGGAAGGGCGAGCTGTGTTTGCGGCTTGATGTTTTGGGCAATCAGCTCTGGCAGGTCATTTCTCCCGATGGTCTGGTCACTGGTAACAACGAGCCGCTCCATCACATTTTCCAGCTGCCGGATGTTTCCGGGCCAGTGATACTCATAAAAAATATCAAGGCATTCCTGGGAAATGATTTTATTCATTTCATATTTTTTATTAAACGCATATAAAAAATTGTAGGTCAGCGGGATGATATCCTCTTTGCGCTCCCTTAATGGCGGAAGATAGATGTCAATAATATTCAGCCGATAAAATAAATCTTCGCGAAAGCTTCTGTTCCCCACCATTTCAAATAAATCACGATTGGTGGCCGCAATAATCCGGACATCCACTTTCTTCGTTTGGTACCCACCAATGGGAAGGTACTGCTTTTCCTGAATGACCTGAAGTAACTTTGCCTGCAGGGAGAGAGGGAGTTCACCAATTTCGTCGAGAAACAGCGTGCCTTTGTCCGCGATTTCAAGGAGTCCTTTTTTCCCGTGCCTGTTTGCCCCAGTGAAAGCACCTTCCACATAGCCAAAAAGCTCGGACTCAAGCAAGTCTTCGGGAAGGGCAGCACAATTAAGCTTTAGAAAAGTTTTGTGTTTGCGGCTGCTTATGTCATGGATGTATTGTGCGAGAACGCCTTTGCCGGTTCCCGATTCCCCCTGGATTAATATGGTGGAGTCAACCTTTGCAATTTTTTCGCAAACCTTGAGAATATCTTTCATTTTTGAACAATTTGTCAGGGGTATGCTGTGGGGGGCTTCCTCAGGCTGAGAGTCCCTTACCTTTTTAATGCTTTTAAAGGTTTGTAGTTCCCGCGATGTAGTCACAATCAGTTCAATTTCATTTTCTTCATTTAAAATGGGAACCGCCGTGGTTAACAGCTCTGCTCCAATATAGGTTGTCTGCCTAATCGTGACTGGCTTCTTTTCTTTAAGAACCTGTGGAACAATACTGGGCTTCCAATACCCTTTTTCATACAATTCTGCGTTATGTTTCCCAACGACATCCTCGGGTTTTAACCCATAATGTTTTTCACACACTTTATTTACAAAAATAATTCGCCCGTTACCGTCAATTACAAAAATTTCATCCGAGGAATGATCAAGAATTTTCTTTAACGTTTCACCAGTAATCTCAGGTATCTGCATGGCATCTAACATGAATCGTAATCCCCTTATCTATTGAGTTGTTTTTAAATCAAGTGAGGTGAAATCAACTCGATTTTTGAGTGAACTAGTCGTAAAGATTGCCGTTTTTAATAGGAATAGACCGTTTAACAACATTGGCACAGTAATTGCATTAATAATTTACAAGAGATGCAAGAGTTTCTCTTTTACAGGATATCCTTATCATCATTTAACAAAATATTCTGTGACTTGTAAATGCTTTGCTTCTAAATGCATAAGGGGGGAAGCCGCTTTCCGACTGAATTGTTTTCTACTCACTTGATAAGGTACTTAAAAAAAGAAGGAACAGGAGTGGCATGTGTAATGGCAACTTATAACCCAGTACAAAACAAAACCGGTAAAACGTTTGAAAGAACCTTAACTTATGATTTATACACCGACCCAAAGGTATATCAGCAGGAAATGCAGGATATTTTTTCGAAAACATGGCAGCTGGCAGGCCATGTAAGCCAGGTAGAAAAGGCAGGACAATTTTTTACAACCGATATCGCCGGGGAACCAATCATCATCACCCGCGGAAGGGATGAAGTGATCCGAGCCTTTTACAATGTCTGTCCGCACCGTGCCACAAAGCTTGAAAAAAGTGAGGCAGGCTCAAAGAAAATCTTCCAATGCGGCTATCATGGATGGACATTCCATTTGGATGGAAAGCTGAACAAAGCTCCGAACTTTACAGGAGAAGACGCTCACTGTGTCAGCGACCGCTGTCTGCGATCTGTAAGAATGGAAATCATGGAATCGTTAATCTTTGTTAATCTAAATGATAACTGCAAGCCGTTGCTGGAAACGTATGGAGATTTGTTTGATCGTTTGAAAAAATTTCCTTTCCTGGGTGAACTGAAGAGGATTAATCAAAAGACCCGAATCATCAAGGCAAACTGGAAGGCTTTTATAGATAACTATCTGGAGTGTGACCACTGCCACGTGGCCCATCCGAGCTTTGTGGCGACTTTGGATATGAAAAACTACCAAATCATCACCTGCAACAATTATTCCGTTCAGGCTTCCATGGTAAAACCCGACAAAGTAATGGGTACGACCAATTTGAATGATGCCGAGATGCAGGGGGGAGAGTTTTACTGGCTATGGCCCAACCTGATGGTGACGATTTATCCGGGTCCGGGAAACATGGCGACCATTGAGATGATCCCAATTGACCATGAAACAACCTTAGGGGTTTATACCTACTATTTTAGGGATGAAAATCTATCGCAGGAAGAAAAAGATTTGGTAGCGTTTGCAGAACAGGTTAGACAGGAAGATGTGGAGTTAGTAGAATTAGAGCAAATCGGATTCCGGTCCCGCGCTTTTAACCAAGGAATCTATTCTTCTTCAGAAAAAGCAATTGTTCAATTTCACGAGATGGTATTGGAGGCATTGGGACGATGAACAAAGTGGCAGGAGCAGAGAAAAAGCACTTATTTATTCATGGAAAGAAAGTTGTGGCGATAGAATATGCAACCCTTTACTCTCCGTATTCCTGCGAAGCCATTGCCCAGGTTGCAGTGGCCGATGAAAAACTGGTCGAGGCTGCGATTCAATCCGCCCAGTCGGGGTTCCAGGCTATCTCTCAAATGCCGGCTTATAAGCGGGCGTCCATTCTCGAAAATGTGGTGAAGCTGCTGGGGAAAAGGTTGGATGAGGCGGCAGAGGTGATTGCAAATGAAGCGGCGAAGCCCATAGTTTTTGCAAGAGCGGAGGTATCCAGAACAATCGAAACCTACAAGTTTGCGGCAGAGGAAGCAAAACGAATACACGGGGAAACCATCCCCTTTGACGCTTCTCCGGGAGGTACAGGGAGGATTGGCTATACGGTCCGCAAGCCAATTGGGGTCATTGGTGCCATCACTCCGTTCAACTTTCCTATGAATCTGGTGGCACATAAGGTAGGCCCGGCCATTGCTTCAGGTAACTCAATTGTGTTAAAACCTGCGACCCAGACACCATTATCGGCACTATATATTGCCGAATTATTCAAGGAAGCGGGTCTGCCGGATGGTGTACTAAACGTTGTAACAGGGACCGGGTCGGTTGCAGGAGAAGCCCTTGTCCGGGACGAAAGATTGGCCATGATTACTTTTACCGGGAGCCCGGCAGTGGGGATTGCGATCCGTAATAAAGCGGGTTTGAAAAGGACCACCCTTGAGCTCGGCTCCAACGCAGCTGTTATTTTGGATAAAGATACAAATGTGGACCAGGTGATTGACCGGCATATTTCAGGGGCTTTCTCAAACCAGGGGCAGGTTTGCATTTCCCTGCAGCGCATTTATGCTCATGAAGACATCTACGAGGAATTTGCGGAAAAGTTTGCGGCGGCAGCCAGAGAATTAAAGATCGGCGACCCGCTGGACCCTGACACCAATATTTCCGCGCTAATTTCAAGAAAGGAAACAAGACGGGCACTAGAATGGATTGAAGAAGCCCAGCAAAATGGCGCGAAGCTTTTAACAGGAGGGAAGCTCACTGCTGATGGTGTGCTGGAGCCAACCGTCATGACCGATGTCGATCCAAACATGAAGGTTTCCTGCCAGGAAGTGTTTGCGCCAGTGGTGATCCTTAATAAAGTGCGCTCCGTCCAGGAAGCGATTTCATATGTGAATGATTCCAGATTCGGTTTGCAGGCAGGAATTTATACAAAAGACATTGATACAGCATTGTTTGCCAGCGATACACTCGAAGTTGGGGCGGTGATGATCAATGATATACCGACATTCCGCGTTGATCATATGCCATATGGCGGGGTAAAGGAAAGCGGAACAGGACGGGAAGGAATTAAGTATGCGGTTGAAGAAATGACAGAACTAAAGATGATTGTCTGGAATCGGGGCGAATAGGATGCGCACATATCAAATTGCTGTAATTGCCGGGGATGGAATTGGTCCTGAGGTGTTAACGGGTACTTTTTTACAAAATTAATATTCTGTATTTTCTGCCGACTGGAAATGTAGCACTTAAAATAAAGGAGTTGAAATTATGCAAGGAGAGACGGTCATAAAGAGTGTGGCGAAAAAACCAAAGATTTTCACCACTATGTTTCTTGTTTCAGCTGTGATTACTGCATTTTTTTCCATCTTTTCACTAATCAGTCCGAGTACATTGGCGAAAGTTATGACGTTTATCCAGTCATTGTTCGCCACCCAGTATGGATGGACCGCGATGTTAATTCCCGTATTATGCATGGGCTTTTTGGTTGCATTGGGAGTATCCAAATATGGGAAGATCGTCATCGGCGGGAAAGATGCAAAGCCAGACTACTCGGTTTTTTCATGGCTCGCAATGCTGTTTACATCATCAATTGGGATAGGAATCATTTATTTTGGCGTTAATGAACCACTATATGCGTATTATCTAGCACCAAACAGTACAGAGGCTCCTAATAAAATGGAAGCAGCCAGAGAAGCAATGGGGACGGCTCTTTACCATTGGGGTGTTTCCGTGTGGGCGATTTTCAGTGTGGTAGGTTTGGTCATGGCTTACTTTGTGACTAGACATAATATTCGTTATCTACCTGGCGATGTTATTGAAAAAAGCTTTGGCAGGAGGAAATGGGTACCGGTAACGAAACACTCGATGAATGTATTGGCAATCGTATGCTCAGCATTAACGATAGCCGCTACTATGGGGCTGGGAAGTGTGCAAATCTCTACCGGAATCACCAAAGTGATGGGCACCGGTCTTTCATTTGAGGGAATCCTGCCGTATCTTGTGCTAGTCATCCTGCTCATTGTCTGTTTCTTTGCAGCAACAACGAAGAAAGTCGGCCAGGGTATGCAGAAGCTTGGGGATTGGAATGTTTATTTAGCCATCGCTATCTTAATTTTTGCCATGTTATTTGGCCCAACCCGCTATATTTTAAATCAAGTTGTTCAACTGATGGGAACCTATATCGACCAGTTGATCCCAAGGAACTTCGATATGTTTTTATTCAGCAATGATCCTACCTACACAACCACATGGGATGTTGCCAATAATATGTGGTGGATATCATGGACACCCTTTATGGGGGTTTTCATTGCCTCTATTTCAAAAGGCAGGTCGATTCGCCAATTTGCCTTTGCTACGATGACGATACCAGTAATCTTTATGCTGTTTTGGCATGCTACCTTTGGAGGCATTGCGCTGCTGGATGCCGTTCTGGGAACCGGAAAGATCGCCAATCACGCAATGGAAAGCCCGGAAATGACGTTCTTCGCCATTCTGGAAACCATGCCATGGTCAAGTTTAACCTCCATTGCAACCATCGTCCTGCTCATTATGTTTATTTCAACCACTGTCACAAGTGCAGCCTTATCCTTAGCAAGGATGACAGATGCAGATGGAAAAGAAGCGGCCCCCGTCAGAAGTGCAGTATGGGTACTGCTCATTACCGTTATCGCACTGACGGGTATTTTCGCAACGACATTGGGTGGGAATGATGCCTTGAATGCCGTGAAATCCTTGGCTACTACCCTATCGTATCCTTACCTGTTTTTCTTTATCTTAATGATTACGGCATTCATTAAACAACTTCGTAAAGACAAACCTCAAGTATAAATTGTTGTGGAGGGGGAGGACCAAAATGGAACTGTATTATTTACAAGGCTGGGAGCTTGTTGCTGAAAAAGTATTGCAAGTAGGGATGCTGCTTTTTATTGTGTGGAACATAAAGTTATTATTATTCGAAAATGATGCAATCATTGATCAGGGCATTGAAGGAGACCACAATGATGGAAAAGAACAAAATTGATGCCTATAAAAGGATGACTCCTGATATGCTGGAGACGCTGGCCAAACAAAATGAACTTGTTCAAGAGGCATTCTCTACGGATGTAACGTTTGAACAAATGCGTGAAAACTATAATAAGGAAAGACAGTTTTGGAACGAAGGGGGGCCGGAACCTAACCAAACCATTGATTTAGAGGTAGAAGGACCATACGGACCCATTGCAGTCCGCTTTCATTACCCTAAGCGAAGAATTGGGAAAGGGGCCATTGTCTATATCCATGGCGGCGGATTTGTAGTGGGCAATCTTGATACACACAGTAAAATCATGCGGCTGCTAATGGAGGAAACAGAATCTGTGGTCATTGGAATAGACTATCATTTAGCACCGGAATATAAATATCCAACGCAAGTAGAAGAGTGTGCCTTCCTGGTAGAGTGGCTGCGGGAGCATTCAGAAGAATATGAGATTGATCCCAATGACATAGTACTTGCCGGTGATTCGGGTGGAGCCAATTTATCCTTAGCGACATCGCTCTATTTGAGGGATAAAAGGGATGAAGTTTCCTATATTCGTTGTTTACTTCTCTATTACGGCGGTTATGGACTAACCGATTCGAAATCGATGCGCTTGTTTGGCGGAGATTATGACGGGTTAAGCCGGAAGGACTTGCAGGCATATAGCAACATGTATATAGGTGAAGGAAAGACAGACCTGCGCTATTACGACTGTTTTTCCAATGACCTCACAAAAGGGGTCCCTCCCTGCTACATCGCATACGGAGATTTAGACCCGCTCCAGGATGACAGCAAACTGTTATACGAGATATTAACCTATAACAATATAAAAGCAGAATTAGAAGAATTTCAGGGTGTCATCCATGCGTTCCTGCATCATTCACGCATTCTCCCGGATTCCGTTGAGGCCATTCGAAAGGGAGCACAATTCTTTAAATCGCTAGCATAATGACTGTGTTTGGTACACCGGGGCAGGGCAATTTAATAATCTGCAAGTGATAATGATTAAACAGATGAGAAGTTAGGAAAGTAGTTCCAATGGGCCGTTTGGTGTTAGCAGCACCATCGGTCCTTTTATATTAGAAGCCTATTTACATTCGAATGCTCAATTTAGAAAAATGTATATTTCTGGATGAAACCATGATATAAAGAATCTAAACCAATTTTAAATAGGGGGATATGTATGAAGTACGGGGCCATCATCCCAGCCGTAATCCTTGATGTCGTTGCTGTTTATTGTGTTCATATGGCATTCACCCTGAATCAAGGGACCGCGCCTTTCATTCTTCGAATAATAGCCGCTTTAGTATTGGGGTATTTCGGCTATGTTTGTTATAGGGACTTTCAAAAAAACAGGGAAGCCCATGTAAGAAAATGGTGTGAAAAGGACCGTGAAAAGGGAGTTATTGTGTATGCCCTTATTCACGGGGTATTAGGTTACGGCATTCCTGTCGGGTATATCTCCTGGGTGCTGCAGACCGAATTTGAATATACTCAGGATCCATTGTGGTTTTCTGCGATTTTAACGTTGATTCCATTTTCACTTATGGGCGTTTGTTTTGGATGGTACACCTGGTCTCAATTAAAGAAAGATGCGGAAAAATTAGGACTGTGTTGAAAGAGGGCACACACAGTCCTTCTTAGGCAAGATTTTCAGGGCACAACCTTACTTCTCTATTAAAAGACGAAATTCTGCCTCTGTTTCGTAGTGGGCGACTTCCTGATTCAAAATGAATTTCAAAATGTCGTCTGCGGCTTTCTGATTTGAGAATGTTCGCTGGGATTGAATGATTTGCCTTAGTCTCTCGCCGTCATTGACCAGCAAATCTGATAACGAATCTTTAATGTCATCCGGATTTCTGCATATAATCCCCAAATGATTATTTTCCGCAAACTTCGGATTATCAGCTTCCTGTCCGGGCAGAGCACCAGTGATGACGAGTGGGGTGTTTGAGGCAACCGCCTCGTACATGACATTGGGACTTGCCCTAGTAAAAATAAGATCGGAATGGAGCATCAATTGATGGATATTCTCGGTAAAGCCATAGATATGAACCCTGTCTCCGTATCGCTTCTTTAACGAGAGTTCCAGGTTCGACTTCAGTTTCTCGTTTCGTCCTGCAACAATGCGGACATTGCAATCGAAATGATCCAGGAGATTTTTGGCGATTTTCTTCATGTTTCCCGCCCCTTCGCCGCCGCCCATCACCAGGCAGTTCAAGGGCGCAGTTGGAAGGGGCTCTGTTTTTTTGCTGCCGGTTTTCGGATAAAACCGGGAACGGACAGGCAAGCCGAAAACACCAATCTGGCTGGGAGGTATCCCATATTTTTCGAGGCACAATTGTTTAGCTTCCATGGTTGGACTAATGATAAAATCGGCTCTTTTATCTACCCATAGCGGGTAAATATTGACAAGGTCGGCAATAAGGATGACAAAGGGAATTTGAAGCTTCTTCTTCTCCATGATATTTAGTACAGAGCCTACAAAATTGGGATGGACAGACAAAATAATATCCGGCTGCAGCTCCTTTATGAGCGCCAGGAACCTTTCTTCAATCAAGGCCTCCACCAGATGGTCCACAATGGAAGGGGCCATAGCGGACAAATTCCATATCACATTCCATACTGATTCAGCTCTTCTCGTAATCGGGCCATAAGCCTTGCCGATCTTCTCCAAAGCCCTGCCACCCAGCGAAAATCCATCAACCACATGAATTTCGGCATGGCGGTATGCCCTTATTTTTTCAGATAAGGCTTCAGTTATGCTCTTGTGCCCATGTCCTGTGTGTTCTGAAGAAATGATAAGAATTTTTTTCGTCATTTTATCAGCCTCTCGTCTATGCCTTATATGACTGCATAATATCAGAAGCTCACGGGTTTTTTATCGTTTCTACAGAATCTTAATGCGAACTTTACATGGTTTTCCTGGAGCGAACAATACATTAACCAACTATACAGAAAGTACATATAAGCATGGAGAGACTACATTCCCACCAATCCCATTTCCTATACCACACTACTCAGATTAGCTTGCGTATTAGCATGGATAAACGGAAGAGACCATCCTCCAGATCTGAAAGGGATGCATAGGAATAGGAAATGCGTAAATATTGATCAGCCTGGTGATCGTAGACGTTACCAGGATTTAGCAATAAACCTTCTTCCAGGGCCAATTCAAAAAGTTTTCTTAAAGAAACGGACGGCAGTAAACACAGCCAAATATAAAATCCTCCACTTGGTTTTTCCCATGTTGCTAGGTCCGAAAAATGTTTATTCAACGTTTTTAAGGTAAAATCCCTTCGGATTCTAAGTTTATTTCGAATGTCAACAAGATGCTTTTGATAAAGTCCACTCGAAAACCATTCTGCTGCAGCATATTGCGATAAAGAACTGGAACCGTAGTCGGTCTGCATCTTAATATCGGCCAAGTGCCCGATAGCCGGCTCCGGACCGACAACCCACCCAATTCTAAGGCCAGGGCTCAAACTTTTGGACAAGCCTCCCAAATACAAAACAAGCCCGTTTTTGTCAAAAGCCTTTAGAGGTTTTGGCGGCTTTTCATCCAGCCATAATTCCCGGTACACGTCATCTTCCACGAGAGGCAATTGGGCTTTGCGGCAGATGTTCAACAATTCATTCCGTCTTTGGGCAGTCATTAAGGTCCCGGTAGGGTTGTGAAAGGAAGGAATGGTATAAAGCAGCGAGGCATTATGAAGCTTTTTAAGATCCGGAATAGGATCGACCTTGATTCCTTCCTTATCCATGGGGATGCCCGCCAATTTCATGCCCGCTGACTGAAAGACATGCAGGGATTGAAGGTACGATGGCTTTTCCGTCAGTACCGAGGAACCTTTATGCAATTATCCAACGCTAATGAGCTGCAAGGCTTGCAGGGCGCCGGAAACGATTAATATGGAAGAAGGGGAAGCGTGAATTCCAATGGTTTTTAAATAGCTGCTTATTTCCTGCCTTAGGGGCAGTAAACCTTTTGGTTCCTCATAGCCATAAGAAATATTTTTGGCGGATAGTGCTTCATAAACCTTTTTCATGGATGCCATGGGGAAAAGCTCGGGTGATAATTCTCCTGTCCCTAAACGAATGATGTCAGGAATGAATTCGGCCTGATTGATTTCTTGAATGGTAGGCAAATTTGGCTTATGAATTCCCGACTGAACATACGAACTCCAGTCAGGAGGAGGAGATGTCGCCAAAAGGTTCCATGTATTATTGACCACTCTTGTGCCGCTGCCGCCTTTCCCTTCGATCAGCCCCTCCGCCGCCAATTCTTCATAAGCCGCAACAATGGTACTCCGATTCACCTCAATTACTTTTGCCAGCGTCCGCTGGGGAGGAAGCTTATAGCCAATCGTCCATTCACCGTTCGTGATTTTCCCTTTAATAAAATCCGTGATTTGTTTGTGCAAGGGTACCGCCGAAGACTTATTGGGCTTCCAATTCATTAACTCCATACTTTGTTCTCCTTTTTTATGCATGTAAAAATATTATATATCTTGGTTGGTTCAGGAACCATCCAATTGGTTGGAGACAGGAGTTGAAATATCAACTAAAATAACACTATTGATTAAAAGAAAGGAAGAATTTCGAATGTTGGAGCCATTTATTCATGGATTCATCCTGGCACTGGGACTCATTCTGCCGCTTGGTGTTCAAAATGTATTTGTTTTTAACCAAGGGGCGCTTCAGCCACGCCTTGTTAAGGCACTGCCAGTCGTGATTACCGCTTCTGTGTGTGATACCCTTCTGATTCTGGTATCGGTTTTGGGTGTTTCGCTACTGGTCTTAGGGTCATTCTGGCTGAAAACAGTCCTTTTAGGATCAGGTTTTATTTTTTTGATCTACATGGGCTGGACCACCTGGAAAAGCAAAACAGGCGATGATAAAGATGAAGTATTGCGGAAGTTTTCGCTGAAGAAACAAGTACTCTTCGCAGCATCGGTCTCGCTGCTCAACCCGCATGCCATAATGGACACTGTAGGCGTAATCGGACCTAGCTCAATAAAATACGAGGGAGAGGAAAAGGCGATCTTTACCGTTGCCTGTATCCTTGTTTCATGGATTTGTTTTTTAGGGCTGGCCATCATGGGAAGAATAAGCGGGAAGCTCGATAAATCTGGTAGGTTTATGCTGATGTTGAATAAAATATCCGCTATCGTCATGTGGGGAGCAGCCGTTTATCTTGGGATTTCGCTGATTCAGCAATAGACGGGGTAGTAGTTGTCGAAAATGGCGGTGATTCGGACACGAGCCCAGGTTTTCGTTGGAGAGTTGTCCGAATGTAGGGATGATTCGGACACAATTCCTGGTTTCAATGAAGACATGTCGAAAAGTAAGGTTCAATCGTACTTGTATGTTGATTTTTCACCGGTTTTTAACAAACGGTTAATCAAAGATTTTCATTTAAATAAAATGATTTCCAAGGAGTAGTGAATAAATGGAGGATCAGCAATCAAAAGAAGTCCAGGCAGTTTATAAACAGCTAATAGAGGCCTGGAATAATCAAAATGCTCGCGGAATGGCAGATCTATTTGCAGAAAATGGTGAAAGCATTGGTTTTGATGGAAGCCAGTCTATTGGCAGGGAAGAGATATTTTCGCACCTGGATCCAATCTTTGAACACCATCAAACGGCCCAATTTGTCAGCAAGGTAAAAAATGTGCACCTTTTAAGTTCGAACGTCGTAATGATTAGAGCCATTGCCGGAATGATTCCGCCCCAGTCATCCGACCTTAACCCTAATGTAAATACGCATCACACTCTTATTTTAGTAAAAAAGGCTGGAAAATGGTATATCCAGCTATTTCAAAATACTCCTGCCCAGTTTCACGGCAGACCGGAATTAGTGGAACGTATGACAGAAGAGTTAAGGCAATTGTTAACATAACAAGGTTGTCTGAAGTGCCGCTATTTTGTTTGGCCAAATTTTTAAAGGGCGGTTAGAGAGGTTGATTTTGGGCCAATCTGTGTCATTATTAAATCAAAATCCTACATACTTTAATGAACGAAGGAGTCGATTTTTTGTGGTGAAAAAAGTTTCGACCTTTTTAATGTTTCAAGAGGCAAATGCAGAAGAGGCAATGAATTTTTATACTTCACTAATAGAGGATTCGGAAATTATTAGCATCACCCGGTATGGAGCGAATGAATCTGGAGACGAGGGAACGGTGATGCAGGCCACCTTCTCTTTAAAAGGGCAGGAATTCATGTGCATTGACAGCAATGTAAAGCACCAGTTTTCGTTTACCCCTTCATTCTCCATCTTTTTAACATGTGACACAGAAGAGGAGCTGGACAGCCTTTATGAGAAACTGCTCGAAGGCGGCCAGGCGCTTATGCCAATTGGCGATTATGGGTTCAGCAAGAAATTTGGCTGGATCAATGATCGCTTCGGAGTGTCTTGGCAATTGAATCTTCCGTTGTAAATCATTAGTTTTTTAAACCACAAGGTAATCAGTTAATCTCAAAAAGTGCACCAGAAAATGACAAACCATACATCATTTCCAAAGCCCAATTCCCTTCAGAAACAAAGGGAAATTGGGTTTTTCTTTTTAAAAACACTTAAAAAGGGCATTAAAATTTTATTGTTGTTGTATCCATTATAGTGTACGATACATAGTATAAACCATATAGTGTATGTCATATAGTATATAAAATTGAGGTGGGTGAATGAGTACTTTACTAAATTCATTAACGACAGAGCTAAGGAGAGGAACGTTGACATTAGCCGTTTTAAGTCAATTGCGAACACCCCAGTATGGATATTCCCTTGTTCAATTATTGGAATCATCAGGTATCAATATTGATCAAAGCACCTTATATCCTTTGCTTCGGCGTTTAGAAAAGCAAGAGCTAGTAACCAGCAGTTGGGATACATCGGAGAGCAGGCCGCGGAAGTATTATGTTTTAAGTGAATTCGGGCTGGAAATCTTTTTGCAGTTAAGAGAGGAATGGATCAGTAATTCGAAGATGCTTTATGGTTTATTAAAAGGGGATGGGGAAGATGAACTTGATTGAAGTGTATATTCATGAAGTCACTCGCAGGCTGCCTGAGAAAAGCCGTGCAGATATTGCTTTAGAGCTGCGTTCAACCATTGAGGATACATTGCCTGATGAGTATTCCGAGGAAGATGTTAAGACGGTCCTTGAAAAATTAGGGAATCCGGCAGCCTTAGCGAGCAGGTACCGGGATCAGCCTATGCATCTTATAGGTCCACGCTATTTTGATGTATATGTTTCGTTATTGAAAATGATTTTACCTATTGCCGCGGTAATCGCGCTGATTTCCATGTTTGCGGAATACTTCATTAGTTACAGCGGGGAAGAATCGATTGTAAATGTTGTTCTCACCATTTTAGGCAAAGGAATCGCGATGATCATCGAAGTGGGAATTCAAGTCTTCTTCTGGTTAACACTCACATTCGCTATTATAGAACGAACGGATAAAGGGATAGACCAGGTGCCCTTATCATCAAGCCTTAAAAAATGGACGGCAGATGATTTGAAAAACATCGCATATATTCCTAAGAAAAAAGCGATTTCAAAGTGCGAGGTTTTTGGAAGTTTAATGTGGACGGCGATTTGGGCGAGTCTTTATTTTTATGCGGATCATCTTATGGGAATTTATACAAACAGCGGAGAGGGGCTTGAATTCGTCATTCCAGCATTAAATCAGGAAGTTTTGCTTAGGTATTGGCCCATCGTGATCGTAATCATCGCGCTCGAAATAGGCTTAGCTCTCTACAAACTATTCAAAGGCCAGTGGACGACTAAAATGGCCATCGTTAATACGGTTCTTGAGCTTTTCGCAACACTTGCATTCATTGTTATACTAACCAATCCCAACTTAATGAACCAGGAATTTATAACCTACATGAGTGATTTATTTACGACAACAACCAAGCAATTTGAAATCTGGTTCATTGGCGGCGTGATCATTATCTTTATTCTAACTGCGGCCTTGAATATATTTGACGGGTTTCGTAAGGATCGAATCCATTAATTTTCTCATAAAAAATAAGACCCTGGATCTTAAAAATCCGGGGTCTTTTCGTATGGTAATCTAATGTTGAGCCTTTTCAAGAGCCAATTTAATGCCAAAACCGATGAGAATCGTGCCTGTGATTCCTTCAATCATATTTTGTGTTCTAGGCTTCTTCATAAAAGCACTAATCTGATCAATCAGATAGACATAAAGGAAAAACCATACGGCCGTTAATACTGTATATGTGAGGCCCATTATAAAAAACGGAACAAAATTATTGCTTCCTGATTCCACAAACTGAGGCAAAAAGGTTAAGAAAAAGACAGCGACTTTCGGGTTTAGGAGATTGGTAAGAAAGCCTTGTTTAAAACAAGATGTATTTGCGAACCTGCTTTTTGTGTTCGTCTCAACTGCTGGTTGACCCTTCTTCATTGTCCATAATGTCTTGGCCCCCAAATAAATTAAGTAAACGGCACCAACGTATTTGAAGACAGAAAATAAGAACGAGGATTTTACAATGATGGCTGAAAGTCCCAATACTGCAGCAGAAGTATGGATAAGAAGGGCGCAGCAAGTTCCTAGAGCTGTTTTAAGTCCACCGGCTCTCCCCAAGCTGACAGTGTTTTTGGTCGCGATGGCCGTATCGGGGCCGGGTAAAATAATAAGAAAGATGCACATTATGACAAACAGATAAAAATTTTCCACTTTATTACCCCCTTATAAGATAAGTTATAAGTTTGCAATTCTTATATTGTATTATAAATAATTGGTGTTTAGTTGAATATAGAAATTTGTTATCGTATTAATTACAAAAAAATAAAGGAAGAAACCATTAGGCTTCCTCCTTCAATGCCACTTCTTAGCGAGTGTTTTGTAATATTCTTCCCTGAGAGCTCTTCTATCCAGCAGCTGCTGGATTCTTTTTTGGTTAGCTTCTGACACCGATCTTTCTGGTGTATTGTCCTGGTCATTTAAAAGAAAATTGTGATGACTTATAAGGCTCCCCTTAAGTTCTTCACTGACCCTATCCGAATCGTAGGCACAAACAGAGAGAAGTTTTTTGTCATTTACAATGATACCAGCTTCTTTTTCAGAGTTTGATAATTTTTTATGCACTTCAGCCTCATCTCCCCATTCTACGTGAGCCCAGCTTCGGACAGAAAATCCTTCCTCTGAATAACCTTCAATTAATTTGGGGAGATATTCGAAGATGGAATTACATCGAAAATCTCCCTTAACATAATAAAAATCATAATTATTGATAATCATCACTTTATTTAGTTGGTCTTTGCTCAACAGGGATGCAAAACTTTTTTTCAACATTAGATTTATCCGATCATTTTCTATTATTAGGGAATATTGATTCTGTTCCAAACCGCACATAACAAATTCTGCTACATTTTTTATATACTTTTCTATGTTCTCGAAAATATATAATATATGTCCCTCGGTAAGGTTTTTAAGGTGATTGACCGTTTCAAAATGCGTTTTCTCCAACACAGCACCCCATTCTACTATCAACGAATTACTTCCTCTTAAGCCAGTAAAAAAACTTCCCTCCGTTATTTGGGAGAAGTATAGCAAAAAGGTATCCTTAAATACCTTTTAGCTACATATATATTCAAGCATATCATTGATTTTAAGAAAATGTATGAAAATTTTGTCATATTAAGTGATGCTTTAAAAAAGGTTTACTATCGGTCTATTCATTCGTAATATTCGTATCATAGTAAGGATAAAACGAATTTGAGGTGGATAAATGAAAGCCATTGTGTACACAAGGTACGGCTCCCCTGATGTTCTAGAATCGAAACAGGTTGAAAAACCTATTCCAAAAGACAATGAAATCTTAGTTAAAGTAAAAGCCACAACCGTGACTGTGGCAGATATTCGGGCACGGAGTTTTACAGTTCCTCCAGCCTTTTGGCTGCCTGCACGATTAACACTTGGTTTGAGAAAACCAAAAAAAGAGATATTAGGAATGGAGTTAGCTGGAGAAGTGGAGCTGGTTGGTAAAAAGGTTAAAAGGTTTAAGCAAGGAGATCAAATTTTTGCAGCTTCCTTGACTGGATTTGGTGCTTATGCTGAATATAAGTGTTTGGAGGAAGATGGACCTGTAGCTATTAAGCCTTCCAATATCACCTACGGAGAAGCCGCTGCCATCCCTATTGGAGCTCGTACAGCCTGGTATTTTCTTAGGAAAGCAGGCGTAAAGAAGGGACAATCGATTTTAGTGTATGGAGCTTCTGGAAGTGTAGGAAGTTATGCAGTTCAAATTGCCAAATATTTTGGAGCGAAGGTTACGGGAGTATGCAGTACCACGAATTTGGAATTAGTAAAATCCCTGGGAGCTGACAAGGTAATTGATTATACAGCAGAGGATTTTTCCAGGACAGACGAAACATATGATGTCATCTTTGAAGCGGTAAACAAGAGCTCTTTCTCAGCTTGCATGAAAGCGTTAAAGAACAACGGCACTTATATAAATGTAACTGAACCGCTGCCAAGTGCTCAAATGTGGTGGACAAAATTGACAAGCAGCAAAAAACTTTTATTAAGCCGCAATTCACCTGAAACTTCAGAAGCATTAAACCTCCTTAAAGAACTTGTAGAAAAGGGGAAGTTAAAGCCAGTCATTGACAGATATTATGCGTTTGACGAGATAGTGGAAGCTCATCGATATGTCGAGAAAGGACACAAGAAAGGAAATGTAGTGATAAATATAGAAGATAATAACTAATATAAGAAAGTATTATTTGAAGGGGGTATCATGATTCAAGGTTCATGGCGTGCGTTACTTTGGATTGGTTTGGCTGAATTATTTGCATTAAGCCTGTGGTTTAGCGCTTCGGTTATAGCACCCGAACTCATTCAAGTATGGAATCTTAGCTCCAGCTCGGAAGCGTGGTTGTCTGCTTCTGTTCCACTCGGTTTTGTCATAGGTGCATTAATCAGTTCCTATTTTGGGATTGCAGATCGTTTTAATCCCCGAAAGGTTCTTGCACTTTCAGCATTTTTAGGGGCACTAGTGAATGTCTTGCTGATACTGGTAAATCATGCATTTTTCGGTATCCTGCTTAGAATCTTAACTGGTGCGGCACTCGCTGGTGTATACCCGACAGCTGTGAAAATTTTATCGCAATGGTTCCCGAAAAAACGGGGGCTTGCCATTGGAATCTTAATAGCCGCATTAACTCTAGGTTCCTCTTTGCCACATTTTATAGTTATCTTCTCTTCTTCTTTGAACTGGCAATTAGTGATTATATGCAGTTCCATATTGGCACTATTGGCAGCAATCATTGTGAATTGGGTTTTAGAAGATGCTCCGGTAATACCGAAAAAGCTGCCTTTCTCATTTAAATTACTAAAAAAGGTCGTATCCAATAAACCAGTAATGCTTGCGAACTACGGCTATTTTGGGCATATGTGGGAATTGTATGCGATGTGGACGTGGATCCCGATTTTCTTGACTGCTAGTTTTACAAGCTATACACCCGGAATTTCTCCTTGGTTCATAGCCTTAGCCTCTTTTATGACAATCGGAATTGCAGGGGGAATTGGCTGTGTGATAGGTGGGTTTGTTTCCGATAAAATCGGAAGAGCGAACCTGACGATCATTTCCATGGTGATCAGTGGTATTTGCTGTATTTTGATTGGTTTTACTTTTGGTCAAAATATTTGGCTCACTCTTCTCCTCTCGATCATTTGGGGCATGTCTGTCATCTCGGATTCTGCCCAGTTCTCCGCCGCTGTTTCCGAAGTTGCAGAGGTGGAGTATGTAGGAACAGCCCTGACTTTTCAAATGTGCATTGGTTTCCTTATCACCATATTCTCGATCAACCTGATCCCGTTTATTCAAAAAATGATTGGCTGGGAATGGGTCTTTGCCTGTTTAGCAATCGGGCCGATTCTTGGAATCGTATCCATGTTAAGATATAAACGCCATGAACTTAGGTGAGTGCATGGCCATTGGTTGAACATTTTTAAAAGGGTTAAGCTTTAATTGTTATTCTTACTGTTCCGAAAAACCTGCAGGGCTGAGCTTATCAGAGGTTAATTGTTTATTGAAATTAGTGGAGCGAAATAAACAGAATGAGGGGTTTACTTGATTAGAAAAATCGACATTCGCAATAGCAAATACGCTGAAGCTGTTTTAAAGATTCAAATACCATCCTATAAAGTAGAGGCGGAAATAATTGGTTCGTATGAAATACCAGCACTAAAGGATACCATTTATACTTTGCAACATTGCGGAGAGACTTTCTTTGGTTATTATGTAAATGAAGAATTATGCGGAGTAATATCTGTAAAAGCAGACGATGAATATGTTGATATACATAGATTAATTATACATCCAAACCATTTCAGAAAAGGAATTGCCCAGCTGCTTTTAAATTTCATAGAAAGTAAGTTCAAGGCTGAGACAATAAAAGTAGCGACAGGTTCTAAAAATATCCCAGCAGTTCGTTTATATGAAAAAAATGGATTTCGAAACATGAAAGAAGTCATTATAAATGAAAAAACTATCCTTAACCTTTTTTGAAAAGAAAAGGTAATTATCTCAGTTGTAGTAAGGGGGGGAACCTGCACAGCAGCTGTTCCAGCTTCTCTATGGTTGGGGTCGAATCTGCATGGTTAAAAGAACAATTAGAGAAATTGAGAGAGGTTTTATAATCATAAATGAGCACTCCTCATTCGATTTGAATCAATCATACATCTAAGAGAGGCTATTTTTGACAATATTCCTTGGATTTGGTGTGATTTTCTTCATTGGCATACCTGCCGGTGTATCAGATAATACGAGTACTCGTATTGAAAATTCATTTAATGCTGGTTAGGACTAATATAATGCTGGTAAGTGGAGATTTATTGCTTGTAAGCGGAGCTATAATGCGAGTACTAGGTTTATAGCAGCGAATTTATTGCTAGTAATAGAATTAAATTTACGATGTTTCAGCGTTTAAACCGAGTACTCGCATTAAAACGAGTTAGGGGGAACCATGATGGATATCGTAGTCTCGCATGTCAGTAAACGTTTTGTTCAAAAGCAAGTCATAAAAGATGTCACATTTGCGATTCCGGCAGGAGAGATTTGTTGTTTGCTTGGCCCTTCCGGTTCGGGTAAAACAACATTGATACGCCTGATGATTGGTGCCATTCCTGCGGATCAGGGGACGATTGAAATTGGCGGCGTGCAAATTCCCAACATGAACATGCTGGAGAAGATAGGATTCATGCCGCAGAATGATGCGCTATATGACGATTTATCCGCAGAAGCCAATTTACGTTTCTTTGGCGGGCTTTACCATATGGAAAAAGTCAAACTGGAAAAGCGTATCAATGAAGTGCTTGCCATGGTGGATTTAAAAGAGCATGAGAAGAAGCTGGTGAAGAACTTCTCTGGCGGCATGAAAAAGCGGCTTTCACTTGCAGTTGCAATATTGCACTCCCCCGAAATCCTGTTCCTGGATGAACCAACAGCAGGCATCGACCCGGTTCTGCGGCGTAAGATATGGGAGCAATTTCAGGATATTAAAAATGCTGGGACAACCATCATTGTATCCACGCATGTGATGGATGAGGTGACAGAGTGCGATAAGGCCGCCCTCATTTATAACGGCTCATTGATTGAATATGATTCGGTGACAAATCTGCTTCAAAAAACGCAAAACGGCCGGGTAGAGGAGCTGTTTTTCAGTGCTTCGAGTAATTCGATGGGTGGTGCTTCACAATGATCCAT
Organism: Mesobacillus campisalis; assembly: GCF_000986785.1. Classification (GTDB taxonomy): domain Bacteria; phylum Bacillota; class Bacilli; order Bacillales; family Cytobacillaceae; genus Mesobacillus_B; species Mesobacillus_B campisalis. The sequence continues at coordinate 153,833 of NZ_LAYY01000004.1, forward strand.
TTGGCAAAACGCGTCATACGTCAAACCTTAAACGACAAACGAAGTGTGATGATGATTTTTGTTGCTCCTCTCCTGATCTTGACGCTGGTTTATTTTTTATTGGGAGATTCCGATTATGTTTCAACAGTTGGAATCGAAAAGGATGCCATGCCAGGTCCTCTCGTTTCTGCATTGGAAGAACAGGACTTGCATGTGGTAGAGTTAACAAGCGATGATGCCCAACAGGCCAAAGAGTATCTGAAGGATCATCAACAGGTTGACGCGATAATCAGCTTTTCACAAAATTCGGGCATGACGATTACGATGTACGAACCCTCTACTAAAGGATCAAAGGCTGTCAGGGAAATCCAAGCGGCCATGGCTTCCCTTAATCCTGCCGCAAAAGTGAATCTATCCTATGTATACGGAACACAGGACCAGTCAATGTTTGATTCCCTTGGGTATGTATTCCTTGCCTTATTCTCGTTCTTCCTCGTGTTTATCATTTCCGGGATGGCACTTGTGAGAGAGCGAAGCGGCGGAACATTGGAACGGTTATTGATGACGCCGATTAAACGAGGGGAAGTCATACTTGGCTACACGGCAGGATTTGGGGTATTTGCCGTCATCCAAGCCATCCTCATCGTTCTTTATTCCATCTTTGTCCTGAAATTAAGCTCCGTGGGAAACATAGGGTGGGTATTGCTCACGATGGTTTTGCTAGCGGTGACAGCTGTTTCATTTGGAGCGGCTATTTCCGTTTTTGCCAGTTCAGAACTGCAAGTGGTCCAGATGATTCCATTTACCATCATTCCCCAAGTGTTTTTTTCCGGACTGATACCTTTGGACTTGATACCTTATCATCTCGGAAACTTGTCCTATATCATGCCCATTTATTACGGGGCAGCAGCCATTAAAGGCGTCATGGTATACGGCGACGGCTTCCTCCAAATCTGGGGTTATCTCCTTGGCTTAATCTTATATTCCTTTCTGTTATACCTATTGAATACACAAGCATTGAAGAAATTCAGGAAACTGTAGAGCAGGGGGAAGGTTCTCGTGCTTCGTTTTTGGTATTCTGGAGCCGTTCAATGTACTGATAAAATTGGAAAGTGAAGCAGAATCTGACAAACGGTCCTCCATTGGGTGAATGGAGGACGAAAAGTGAAGCTTAATTCGAAAAACGGGCCTCCATCAGGTGAATGGGCGACCAAAAGTGAAGCGGAATCTGAAAAATGGTCCTCCATCAGGTGATAGACTCATTTACTTTTAAGAAACTTTTTATCTATTAACTCGTATTCTAATTAAATCCAAAAACGCAATGGAGGAGAAGGCTGTGTTCGGTGAGAAACCCACATGTAATGTTTGCAGAAAAGAAATCAAAGGAAATGACGTTGTGTATGTAAAAATGCGCTACCCAAGCTATAAAGGGATGACGGAGATAACAGCTTATTTAAAAAATGAAGGCAGCTTTCTATGCGAGGATTGTTTCAATAATAAAACGAAGCGGTAGGCTGCTAGGTTTGATAGTAGTTTTTTATACAATAAAAGGGGAGGGACCTTCAAGCTTTCATTCCGCCGCTATGCCTGTTGCTTGCCATACTCTTTGATGTTCCCACCACAGCGGCCCTAAGCCTTTTGGTAACAGCCGGCATTCTAAACTTCAGCATGTCTCCCTTTTATCTTGAATTAACAAGCAAAGAAGAAGCCCTGTGGTAGAGCAGGGGGACGGTTCTCCTGCATCATAGCTAAGAATAATGCAGGAAAACCGCTTGATGAAAAAGAACGTACGTTTGTGCTCTATGATATAATAAAGAAGCAATAGAATAGGAAACTCAAGGGTGGTCAGCTCATCCCCAAGCGAAAGGGGGTGGTGCTGTGACGGTATTCGAAGCATTAATGTTTGCATGTACTTTTGCAAGCTTAATCATTGCGATCCTGTTGTTTAACCACAGAAAATAATCCACCCTTGAGCTTGACGGCCAGGTGGATTATTCCCAACATTGTGCTGTCCCCCTAGAAGGGAATTTCTATTGCACTGACCGTATGGTGTTACCAGCACCAACGGTCTTTTTTAATATATGTGCTTTAATGACTATATTATACCCTAAACCAAAATCAATGAAAACAATAAACCTTTGACTCGGTAGAGCGACCGGTTGGTTCTCCTGCATCATTTCAGAACATGTAAGGAAAAAAATGACATCCACGCGCCCATTAAAATGGTAATATTATCATTGGGGGGATGAAAGGATGAAAAAATACAGTATTGGATCCATAAGCCTGATGCTTATAGGAATAATCTTATTCGGGGTCAATTGGATGACCGGGATATTTTACGAGCCTATTGTCCTTTTGGGTCTTATTTCTATTTTAGTTGGAGTGGTCTTAAGTTTTGCGGCTATTGCCAAACAGGAGAAAGGAAATTTAAAGTTCATATCGATCATTTCTTTCTTTGTTGTGCTGGCAATCATCACTTGGTTTGAACCTTTTCAGATTGTCCGCATGCTTACATGGCTCAAAAATATCAGTTGATTTAAAACTAAGCAGAGAGAAAAAACCTGACATTCGGCCCTATAAGAGTTCCATGGCACATCTGTTGCCAATCCAGCTATGGTCTTAAAAAGAAGAGGGAAAATAAGGAAGGGACTCTTGGGCTGTCATTGTGATATATTTGTCACAAAGTTCTAATGAACAAAAGACAAAAATGGGTTACAATGTTATATGTGAGGAACATCAATAGGGACGAACTTACTTCCTGCAGGCTTGCTCCTCATGTTCATTGACTGATAGGAAGGGGAGAGGGCAACCGGCTTATACGTCAATTTGGAAACGATCGGCTTACTCATTGGATAATTATGTGAAAAAACGAACAAAGCGAGGGAACATTTATGTGGGTAATTAGTGTGTATGAAAAAAACGATATTCATATGTTTGAATTCGATAATCAAGAAGAGGCAAAAGAATCTTTCAAGAAACTAAAAGGGAACAAAGTTCTTAGCGAGGTCATTTACTATAACGACTTTGATTCAAAAGAAATCGAAGAAGCGTATGTAAACGCAAAAGTTTCTTAAAAGAGATAATCCTTTTTTCACTTACTTACTACCAACCATAAAAAAGTTTCCAAATTTCTAAATCGCCGAAACCATAGAGTGCGGGGGAACCATCTGGGTTGAAAAATCCAAGGGGTGAATCCTTTTGTAAAGGTAGGGCTACTCATGGCCCGAATCCGACAGCTAACCTCGTAAGCGTTATAGAGAAGGAAGGTGGAGCTTATGGCATCCATGGAAAGTGTGTCTGCAATTCATTTAATAAAATGAACTTGCAGACACTTTTTTTATTTCAGGGATTAGTATATTCAGTTGACGAGATTTTAGCAGAAAAACTGGACTGGAAGGATTGGCGCAAAAAGCTAGAGTGAAGTGGAGGGAAATTGCGCCAACAGCCCTAATTGACGCAATAACGAGCGGCAAGTGGAAGAAAATTACGCCAACAGCCCTTATTGGCGCAAAACACGAGCGGCAAGTTGAAGAAATTACGCCAACAGCCTTTATTGGCGCAAAAAACAAAAGGCAAGTGCAAGAAAACTGCGCCAACGGCAATTGGTGGAGCACAGTTCCTCTTGGCTCAATAGACAAGCAACTTACTCCCTGAAGGAAATCTTCCCTTTATGATAGAATGGAAGAAAAGTGTCAAAGGGAGAAGAAGGAACATGGAGATCAAGACAGTTTCAATCATCGGTTTGGGTGCATTGGGCATTTTATACGCGCACCATCTATCCAAGCATATGCCAAAGGAGAATCTGCGTATCATTGCGGACGAGGAAAGAATCAAGCGGTATGAAACAGAGGGCATTTACTGTAATGGAGAGCGGTGCGATTTTACGTACATAACCCCTGAAACACCGTGTGATCCAGCGGATTTAATTCTTTTCACCGTTAAATACGATGGCTTAAAAGAGGCCGTCCAGTCTGTAAAAAATCATGTTGGCGAATCTACAGTGATGCTGTCAGCATTAAATGGGATCACAAGCGAGGCTGTCATTGGCGAGGTATACGGAATGGACAAGGTCCTCTATTGTGTCGCTCAGGGAATGGACGCAGTGAAAGCCGGAAATCAGCTAACATACGAGAATATGGGTATGCTCTGCTTTGGCGACAGGGAGCCCGGTGCCGCATCGGGTCAGGTGAAAAGAGTTGCCGCATTTTTTAATGAAGTGAACGTGCCCCACGAAATTGTCCCAGACATGTACAGGAAATTATGGAGCAAATTTATGCTGAACGTTGGGGTCAATCAAACGGTCGCGGTTTACCAAGGTCATTACGGTGATATCCATCGAGAAGGTCCGGCAAGGGAAATGATGATTGCTGCGATGAAAGAAGTTATGCTTTTATCGGAAAAAGAGGGAATTCATTTAACGGAAGCTGACATCAATTACTGGCTGGACGTCCTCGATACCCTGAGTCCGGAAGGGAAGCCATCGATGGCACAGGATGTGGATGCAAAGCGCCATAGTGAAGTAGAACTATTCGCTGGCACCGTCTTAAAATTAGGGAAGAAACACGGCATCACCACACCCGTCAATCAGGAGCTATATGAAAAAATAAAATCCATGGAAGAAAGCTACTAAACACAAAAAAGCTCATTCGGCCTGAATGAGCTTTTTTATTGTCAGTAAACCCTTTTCGAAACTCCCCTGCATTCTTTACATCGGCTTAATATGCACTAAGTATTTGAACTATATAATGAGCATAAAAACATGACGAGGTGAAGAGATTGAAAAGGGGAGTAGACCTGTATCAGCTTGAATGTCATTTGTTTTACTTGATCAACCATCATTATGACCGTAAAAGGTGGAATTCCTTTTTTCACTTTTACACGCATGCAGGAGGAGCGAGATTTACCATTGGAGTCACTCTTTGCGTACTTCTGTCCTCGCTTTTATACGCGCATCAGCTTGGGCTGCAAATGGCGGCCGCACTTGCTGCCAGTCATCTGCCCGTAGCGCTGATGAAGAAATGTTATCCGCGGAAGCGGCCATACCTTGTGTTATCTGAAACGAAAGTGAGTGATAACCCCCTGAGTGACCATTCCTTTCCTTCCGGGCATACAACCGCTATTTTTTCGATTGTCACACCGGTTGTGATCCAGCTGCCGCTGCTTGGCGCACTGCTACTGCCGGTTGCCTTTTTAGTCGGGGTATCGAGAATTTTCCTGGGATTGCACTATCCATCCGATGTCCTCGTCGGGGTCATCCTTGGAACCCTGGCAGGAATAGTTTCGGTCCTTTTGATTTAGAGCATGGGGACGGTTCTTCTGCCTCATTGGCATACAAATACAAAGGGATTTCATTCATCGTTAGAGGGAATCGATCATACGTTCGTTATGTGGTATAATAAAAAAGTAATAGAATAGGAATCTCAAGGGTGGTCAGCTCATCCCCGCATGAAGGGGGGTGGTGCTGTGACGGTGTTCGAAGCATTAATGTTTGCGTGTACCTTTGCAAGCTTAATCATTGCCATTCTGTCTTTTAACCACAGAAAATAATCCACCCTTGAGCTTGGCCGCTTAGGTGGATTATTCCCAAGAATAAGCTGTCCCCCTTGTAGGGAACATTCTATTGCACTGGCCGCGTGGTGTTCCAGCACCACCGGTCTTTTTTAATATATGTGCTTAATTGACTTTATTATACCCGAAACAAAAGATAATGAAAACTATAACATCGGACCACTTTTTCACCCACCCTTCAGCCACAAAGGCGAAGCATCCTACCCCTGTCACGATCATTAATAATCCTCCCGTCCTCCAGATTAAAATTTCTATATATAAAAGATGAAGACAAGAAGTTCAATTAAGGGGGAGAATTGAATCATGCCAGCACACAGTGGTTTTAACACGACTGCTACAACCGATTTACCAGGAAATCCTCGGTCAGGAGAACATCCCTGGACGAAGAATAGCCTAAATGATCATCCTTTGAGAAAGCCGATTGAGCTGCCTTCTTTTCAAACCGCAACCGTCCGGCGGGCAATTGACGGTGACACGATTGAACTGACCAGCCGAAAAAGGGTGCGGCTAATTGGTATCAACACCCCTGAATCAACCTATAAAATGGAAACATTCGGACAGGAAGCGAAAGACTTTACAGAGGAAAAACTGGGAGGAAGAGCCATCTGGCTGCAAAGAGACGTATCGGAATATGACCGGTACGGAAGGCTGCTCCGGTATGTGTGGCTGGAGCTGCCGTGGGAACAAAATTTGGAATACCAAATCCGGACGAAAATGTTCAATGCCCACTTGATTTTAAATGGCTATGCAGAACTTTCCGCCTTTCCGCCGGATGTATTATACAGCTTTTATTTCAGGCAATTTGCCTGGGAAGCCCGAAGGAATAAAGTCGGCCTATGGGGTTTTGGTGGGAGGGGTTCCACATATTTACAAATTTACTGATGAACCAGGAATACAAGGGATGAATGTTAACAAAGTAGGATTGACAGTTCCATGCTTTACCCTTAAAGTTGCTTATGATGCAAATTAAAACGGAGGCGAATCAATGCAATTCATTAACAACCTGCTTCTGGATATGGAATTGGATCCTATTGTAGTAAAATATCTTTCGGCTACCATCAAGGTTTTGCTAATAGGACTTCTCTGTATCATAGCAAACTTTATCTCAAAGAGAATCGTCATAAGAGTCATTACTCGTGTCGTGATGAACTCCAAAGTCAAGTGGGGGAAAATGATCCTCGACAGGCAAGTTTTTCGAAAGCTGTCCCATATTGTTCCGGCGATCATTATTTATTCGTTTGCTTCAACCTTTCCAAACTATCAAAGTGTCATTGAGAAATTGGCTGTTACCTATATCATTATTGTGGGGTTAGTGTTTATTCAAAGTTTACTAAATGCCATAAATGATATTTATAAAACTTTTGAGATTTCAAAGGTTAAGCCTATTAAAGGATATATCCAGGTAATTAACATCATTTTCATGACGATCGGGATCATTTTAATGATTTCGAATCTTATTGGGGAAAGTCCTCTTATCCTATTAAGCGGTATCGGTGCCCTCTCGGCCGTTTTGATGCTGGTCTTCAAGGATTCGTTACTGGGCCTAGTGGCGGGAATCCAGTTGACGGGCAATGATATGGTCCGGGTTGGTGACTGGATCGAGATGCCAAAATACGGAGCAGACGGGGATGTCATCGATATTTCTTTAAATACCGTACAGGTCCAAAATTTTGATAAAACAATTACGATGATTCCAAGCTATGCCCTTATTTCCGATTCTTTTATCAACTGGAGGGGGATGCAAAGCTCGGGCGGCCGTCGACTCAAGCGCTCCTTGTATATTGATACAAGCTCAATCAAGTTTTGTACCGAGGAGATGATCGACAAATTCATCAAGGTTCATTACCTTTCCGACTACATTATCCAAAAGGAAAGGGAAATTGCCGAGTATAATGCCAAAAATCAAATCAATAGGGACAATCCTGTGAATGGCAGGGCCCTTACCAATATTGGGGTTTTTAGAGCGTATATCAGCAATTACCTTAAAAATCACGAAGGAATCCACAAGAATATGACCTTAATGGTCAGACAGCTGGAACCAAGTGAACACGGGCTGCCGATTGAAATCTATGCCTTTACCAATTCTGTCGAGTGGGCCGTGTATGAAACCGTGCAATCCGATATCTTTGACCATCTATTTGCCGTTGCACCGGAGTTTGGACTCAGAGTATTCCAGAATCCATCCGGTGCTGATTTAAGAACGTTCGCAGAAGAATCAAGCAGCAAAGCCCTGGTCGGGGAAAGAAGCTACTAAAAATAAAAAACAAAACCGGCTGTGTGAAATCCACAGCCGGTTTTTGCTTTTTCAAATGGCTAACCCATTTCCATGATTATTTACAAACAAGAATACCCTTTAATAACCCTTAACACAAAACGATTATTCTATAGGGGGTGGTTCGAGCGGGTATACTTTTTGTGGCAGATCCATAGATCACAATCAAATTCCGGTTCGCTGGATTTCTTGAAAATGCTTGCCCATTGGTTAATAACACTTTAGTGAATGGGGATATATCCAACCGTAATCGTCCATCACTGCTTACCAATTGACTATTAAAATAATCTACTTTTACATTCTGAAACGGGCTATCTTTAACCATAACGAGTGCGCGGTATTGTGGAGGGTAAATTAACAGGGCAGGTGCATCTCCGTCATAATATCCGGTCACCCGATCTCCAACTGATACCATTGCATGGTCTACAAAATATGTGGAGGGTGACACCACAAAATTGACGATGGCTCCCAATCCGTTTTGTACAGAAATTAACTTATAACAGCCTTCTCCCACACCAGCTTGCCCCGTAATAAAGTCACTAATCGAAGTGACAGTCCCATGAAAAGAATAAAAATTTGTCATACAATACCTCCATCGGTTGAAACAGATAGTATCTTAAAGGAATTACTTTGTGTACCCTATGTAGGGAAATACATAAATGACATTGTTTGCCTAATAAATGTCACATTTAGTTATGTATTGAATCTCGGTGGGCTCCATCATAATGCAACTACCAATTGCTGCAACACGAAAGGCAGCTTATAATAAAAGGTTAGTGCTATGATAAAATGAGGTAAAAAGGAATTCACACGGAAGGAAGAGGAGAAAATGTATCAAGATTATCTATCATTTGCGATAGACCTGGGGAAGGAAGCAGGGGAGTTTATCAAGCCGTTTGCCGGCAAGGCCGGCGGGGAGACACTGAAGGCGGCTAAGGACTTCGTTACGGAGATGGACCTGAAGGTGGAGGCGCTGATCATTGACCGGATAGCAACGAAGTATCCCGACCATCGGATTTTCAGTGAAGAAGCCGGAGCCATAGGCGCCAAAAGTGACTTTGAATGGGTGATCGACCCAATCGATGGGACGATAAATTACAGCATGGGAGTGCCTTTATATGGTGTGTCCATTGCATTGACCCATAAGAATGAACCTGTGGTCGCCGTGATCTCATTGCCTGGGCTGAACGAAGTCTTCTGGGCCACAAAAGGCGGCGGGGCCTATAAGGATGGCGAGCGTGTTTCAGTGCGTGATGCCAGCCTTGCGGAATCCTTCATTTCCCACAGCGACTTTGCCAAAGACGGCAATAAAGACACGAATGTCCAGCGTCTTGACACGCTCGGTAAAATTGTGAATGATGTCTATCGGGTGCGCATTATTGGAACGGCTGCCGTGACACTATCCTACATTGCAGCAGGCCGGCTTGATGCCGCGATTTACACAAGTCCGGAATATTACGACGTGGCAGCCGGCGAACTGCTCATCACCGAAGCCGGTGGAATAAAAGGCGGTGCAGGACCATACACCATCTTTGGCCAAAAACAGGCCGTGAATGGACTCGAGCGTCTCCTCGGAGAAATCAAGCAGGGGGACGGTTCCGCTGCCTTAAAATAGTGAAGCAGTAGAACCGTCCCCCTGATCTAGAAATAGGGAAGGGTTGACAACATGACTTTTTTGGAAAAAATTAAACCACATTTATTCAGTGATGATTTTTTGATACAACAAACGGTGCTCCATGCCATTCATGATTATCCATCTTTTCCGATTGAATGGACGAATGAGCTGTTGAAAAGAGCTTTTTCACATAAAGAATCCGCAGCTACCATTCTTATGTATATTGATAATCAGCCCTTAAACGAGGAATCATTACAGATTCTTCTGGAGCATATCCCAGTAATGGACAGGTCTATTGTTCATTTGGCGATAAGTTTGTTAAACGAGCTGGAACCGGAACTCGCCCTGCAATATAAGGAGCAGCTGGAACCTTACATATCAAAAGATGTATGGACTCTGTACGATTTGTTGGTACATGGCACAGAGGAAGAGGTTTATAGTGAATATGGAATAGCGCTAAACGCTCTTGAACAAGAACAGTATCATAATCACGGTCCATACATGAGAGCAAAGAAACTGGCAGCTTGCATCGTGAAAAACGGCTGGGTCACGGAAAAGGAAATCGACCTCGTGATGCAAGATCAATTAAAAGACAAATGGTTTTCTTATAACGGGATTTTACACGTTTATATGATTGGATTATTAAAACTGGACAAGTATATCCCTGTACTGGCGAGCTTATTTGACCGGGATGAGGACAACCTGTTAGAAGAAACAGCTGCCGCGTTAATAAGCTTACAGTCTGACGAGGTTGTAAAGCATGTAAGTCCATACTTAAATAACGAGAATTCCATCATTTTTGCCACTTCCGTCATTGAAAATATCAAATCTGACCTGGCCATTGCGGCTTTAAGGGAAGCCTATCGAAATACAACAGTCAATGATGAACAAGACCTAATTATTGAGGCGCTTTGTCATCAGCTATCTGCAGAAGCTTTGCCTGAAATCAGCAAACATATGGAACAAGGAGTATTTTCTGACCTGGTTGATATTGAACAGACAGTATATAGCTATTTTTCCATTTTAGGCTTGGAACATCCGGAACTGGAGTCGTGGAGAAAAGCTGCCATGGAGCAGGAAATGCATTATCGGGAAGCGAGCCAGGAGGGGAACATGGTTGCAAATACTCCGATTCGAAACGAAAAGAAAGTTGGACGAAACGATCCTTGTCCATGCGGAAGCGGGAAGAAATATAAAAAATGCTGCGGGAAATGACACTATAGGAGAAGACTTCATTGCGGCAGAGATGTTCACAACCCTCGATGCCATAGAGTATCAAATCAAGAAATACTCACGGATCCAACTGTCAATCCAGAGGTACCCCATGACTATTTAGATTATAAAGGTAGTTAGCAGCACCCACTTACGAAGTGGGTGCTGTTATTATATTTGGAAGGACAATTGGAAACATTAAACACTCATTAGCAGACATGACGTGAACCTAATTACCATTTTGTGTTACCTAAGGTTCAAAGAACCTAAATAGAAGGCGCTGATCCAATATCTAAAAGTAAAACGAATGGATTGGATGAGTATACAAGCAGGTGATAAACTGGTATAAAGATGACCCACAGGGACAAGGGGACAGGTCAACTACTCGATTTGATTCAGCCGTTGGGTCATGGACCCTGTCCCTGTGTCTCAGCAGGAGATCAAACAGAAATGGTGATAAAATGTCTGAAAAAAAAGATGGAATCATTTTAAGAGGCCTTAAAGAAAATAATTTAAAAAATATAGATTTAACGATTCCAAAGGAAAAAATAATCGTATTTACCGGCCTTTCCGGTTCAGGAAAGAGTTCGGTTGTGTTTAATACATTAGCAACGGAAAGCAGAAGGCAGATGACTGCTAACTATCCTCAATATGTCAGATATCAAATGCCAAGGTACGAAAGGCCTCACGCTGATCTTATGCAAAACCTAAGCCCGGTTGTCGTCGTAGAACAAAGGCCTGCAGGGAGCCATTCCCGCTCAACAGTAGGCACCTATATGGATCTTCATCCATTAATCAGACTTTTGTTCTCAAGGATCGGAAAACCATCAATAGGTTCTGCCACTGACTTTTCGAGCCAAAGCTCCTTCGGCAGATGTCCGGAATGTGGGGGATTTGGGGAAGTCATTGCGCCAGACCTCACTAAGATGATTGATTTCGACAAGTCACTTCGGGATTTTGCAGTGAAATTCAAGCCATTATCGCCATCAGGATGGCAAGGCAGATGGATGATGACCGGTGGTTTATTCGATCCTGACCTGCCGATTAAGGACTACCCGGAAGAGAAACTGCACCTGCTTTTATATGGTCCCCGGGAAGGGGAAAAAGTCTATGCGCCGTTCCACACAAAAAACGGACCTCAACAGCATGAGTGGGATGGGTTATTGCCCAGATTTACGCGCCTTTATATCAATCGAGATCTCTCAAAGCTAAAAGAAGTAACCCAGGAAGATGTCTTAACAGTATCAACACAAACACTATGTCCAACCTGCCAAGGTTCAGGCCTGAACCCAAAGGTATTGGAATGCAGTATCAATGGCTTAAATATTGCAGAATATGATCAATTAGAGCTAACAGAACTGGTGGAGGAACTAACGAAAATACAAGATCCGATCGGAGAGGCTATTGCACGACAAGCAATTCCACCTGTCGTACAACTAATTGAAATGGGACTAGGTTATCTGAGTCTATCAAGGAAAATGGGGACCTTGTCCGGCGGAGAAGCCCAAAGGGTAAAAATTGCTCGTCATTTAGGCAGCAGCCTCAACAATCTTACCTACATTTTCGACGAACCAAGTGCGGGACTTCATCCAGAAGAAGTGAACATGGTCATCCAGATGATGAAAAAGATAAAAGCCGAGCATAACACTGTCATTGTCATTGAACACGATTTATCCGTCATAAAAGCAGCGGATGAAATCATCGAGATGGGACCAGGAGCAGGTGTAAATGGCGGAGAAGTTGTCTATCAAGGGAAATTAGCAGGGCTAACAAACTCAAAAGCTGCAACAAACTTGCACCACAAGCTGAAAATCAACACAAATCCAAGGAATATAGAAAATTATTTTTCAATAAAAAGCGCTAACAACAATAATTTGAAAAATATAAACGTTGATATTCCTAAAAATGTTTTAGTCTCTATATGCGGCGTATCTGGTTCAGGGAAAAGCTCTCTAATGTTCGGGGCATTCGCAGAAAGGTATCCCGGGACGATCATTGCAGGGCAAGGCAGTATTGGAATCTCCAATCGTTCAACCCTCGCCACCTATATGGGAATTATGGACGATGTCCGCTCCATCTTTTCAAAAGAAACAAGGCAGCCGGCAGGTTTGTTCAGCTTTAACTCTTTAGGCGCATGTCCGATTTGCAAAGGAAAAGGAGTCCTAAAGCCAGACGTTGCATTTGCTGACCCGGTTACAATCACATGTGAAGCGTGTGAAGGTACAAGATATTCAGACGAAGCGCTTGCCTATCGGTATCAAGATAAAAATATAGTGGAGATTTTAGATTTAACGATCGACGAGGCGATGAACGATTTTCACATGCCAAGGATCATAAACAGAGTGAAGACACTAAAAGAGGTAGGCTTAGGGTATCTGACTCTTGGACAGACAACAAGTTCCCTGAGCGGTGGAGAAATCCAGCGGCTCAAACTTGCAAGCCACTTACAAAAGGAAGGACAAATCTACTTATTGGACGAGCCATCCTTAGGGCTGCATACAAAAGATAATGGCAAGCTCTTGGAAGTCTTTCAAAAGCTTGTCAATAAAGGAAATTCAGTCATCCTTATCGAACACAATCCAGACTTTATTGCGGCAAGTGATTGGGTCATCGAAATGGGCCCAGGCGGCGGCAAACAAGGCGGCCATATTATCTTTGAGGGCACCCCGGAAAAGATGCTGCAGGCAGAAACACTAACTGCGAAATGGTTAAAGGGACAAGGGGACAGGTAATGAGCTGATCCCCAAAAGTTAGAGTTTTTATTATACAGCTAATTGGCTGGTATGGTTCCGGTACTGAACCGGGCTCATGCCCGCCAATTTTTGCTTAATACGTTTGTTATTATAGTAATCTATATATCTCTCAATTCTCTCAGTTAACTCTTTAACCGTACACAATGCCTCGCCATAAAACATCTCTTGTTTTAGAATGCCGAATAAATTCTCCATAGGGGAGTAATCTAAACAGTTTCCTTTTCGTGACATACTTTGAAAAACCTTATTTTCCTTAAGTGCCTTAACCCGATTTTTATGTCGATATTGCCATCCTTGATCAAAGTGAATCGTTGTCCTAAACCTTGAGTCTTTTACCGTTTCAATTGCCTCTTTAAGGGGTCTAATCGCAAGATCTAGAGTGGGACTGGTACCTGCCGCATAATAAAGAATTTCACCGTTATATAGGTCCATAATAGGGCTAAGATAAAGCTTTTCACCATTTAAACACTTAAATTATGTAATATCAGTGGTTAATTTCTGATGGCATACACTAGTTTGAAAACGACGATTGCGACCTCCCCTACATTCCCCTTATAGGAACTGTACTTCCGTGTTTTTCTGCTAAATTTGCCATTTCTAAGGCCGAGCTTGCGCATAATACGTTGCACAGCCTTATAATTTACTTTGTATCCTTTGTTCCTTAATGCTAATTTGATTCTTCGGTACCCATAATTCCCATCGTTTTCGTCGTATATAGCCTGGATACGATCCTCTAATTCTTGTTTTGGGTTTTCCTTTTTCATCGCTTTTATTTGGTTATGGTAAGTTGATTCTGGAATCTCTAGCAAAGATAAAGTTGTAAATATCAATGTAAAAAACAACTATGTGTTCATCCCTGTTAACGATATGGAATCTATAAAACTTTTGTAATATATCAACAGATGACCACCCTAAAAAGAAAAAAGATTTTTTCAATAGTTAGTAAAGGTCATTAAAAATAAAAAGAGACCTTTACCAATTATACTGGTAAAGGTCTCGCTAGCAATGAACATTGCCAACAATGCCGAGGACTCTCATCCTTAAAACGACGACTTAGTTAAAGCTACTCCCCTTAAGAGAAACATATAAATTTATAATACTAATATTGTAATTATTAAGTAGTTAAAAATCAATAAATTGGCATAACAGTGAAGTCATTAAGAAAAATCTTTTTTTCAAACGTAAGCGAGATTCCAGAGGAACGACCTCACAGATATTTATCAAACTGATGCCCTATTGCTATCTTCTTTCATAAAGTTATTCAATAGGCGATTGAATGTATCAGGTTGACAGAGGTTGCTCGGGTCAAATGAATTTTCTATGATTTCAAACTTGCAATTTGGGAGTCGCTCTGCAATTTGTCTGCTCATTTCGATGCCAATCTTCGTTTGATTTCCGACCAACACGAGGGAGGGCATATGTAATTCAGTGATAAAGTCCGTGTAGTCAATCTTATTGATCGCTAATCTTTGCTTCACTACTTCTTTTTTTCTCATGTTGGTGACCACTTTTTCCATCTCTTCCAGGGCTAATGGCCATTTGGCATAGGTACTTCTAATCGAGTTGATTAGAAATTTTGTAGGTAAATAGTAAGCCACAACCATATAAGCACCAATCATCATTCCGAGCATTTTTAAATTAGTTGGTTTAGTCGTGCAAAAACTATCAACAATCACAAGTTTCTTTACGGTATCTGGATAAAGTTTGGTGAACAATTGGCAGATCACTCCACCATAAGACACCCCTACAAAAGTCGCGGAATTGACTTCTAATTGATCTAGCAGCGTTTTCAAATCCTCACATTGTTTGGCTAACACGTCGGAAACTTTTGCCGTTAATTCCCCAGATTCTCCATTCCCCCGCAAGTCCATCGTAATCACTTTGTTTTTATGCTTAAAGTACTCAACTTGCGGGTGATACATTGATAAGCTTGCTCCTAATCCATGGATAAAAACAAGCGGTTCTCCTTCGCCTTCCACTTCATAATGAATGGTCGTTTGATTGACTCTTGCTTTAGGCAATGCAGGCCCTCCCTCAAGAAATGTTCAACCTGTAAAAAACGGAACTCCATACTGAACATTAAGAATGATTATTATTGAATTGTTATTCTCTAATTATTTATAACACATCCCATGATCAATCCCAAATGAAATCTAAACCTCTTTTTAGCCCTTTATTCAGGGGGCAGAAGGTCAACTTATTTTTCTTCGGGAGTTTTTTCACATGATTTTGTTTTATTAGAAAAACAATCGTTCTTATTTCCTAGGACTAAATTCTCAAAATTTAAAATGTAATCGCTTTATTGTAATGATTTTGTAAACTTCAGATAATTTGACTTTTTTTGTGATAACATAGGTCCTGTTGTAAGAACATGCCAAATAATATAAAAAAAGGAGAGGGTGGGATGATTTACCTACAGGATATTAAAAAGCAATACCATATGGGGGATGTGACCGTTGATGCATTAAATATCCCAAGTTTAACAATTGACCGAGGTGAATTTATTACAATTTTAGGTCCAAGTGGCTCCGGAAAGACAACGTTGTTAAATATATTGGGCGGACTGGATAAGCCTGATTCTGGAAATGTCAACATTTCTAATCTGGAGTTAGGAAATCTAAGTGATAAAGAATTAACGAATTACCGCAAAGAAAATGTGGGGTTCATCTTTCAATTTTTTAATTTAATTCCAACGTTGACCGCCTATGAAAATATTAAAATTGGTGCAGATTTAGTTAAAAGTTCATTGAATATCGACTCTTTATTGGAAAGTGTGGGTCTTACGGAGCGAAAGGATCATTTCCCGGCGCAGTTAAGCGGAGGGCAGCAACAACGCGTTTCCATTGCCAGGGCGATCGTGAAAAATCCACCTTTGCTGCTTTGTGATGAGCCAACCGGGGCGCTTGACAGCAAGACGGGTGATCAAGTGTTGCAGCTTTTATATAAACTGTCAAAACAAGAAAAGAAGACGGTCATTATTGTCACGCACGACCAAAAAATAGCGGACATTTCCGACCGTGCGATTTATTTGAAAGACGGAAAAATTGTGGAGGATGTTAAAAACAGTAGTCCTAGAAAGCTTATCGGGGTGTAGCCATGTTAAATAAGAAACTCATGCGGGAATGGAAACAATTATTTTGGCAAGGGTTCCTCATTGTTCTCATTACTTGTATTGGGGTAGGAATGTATATCGCATCATATAAAGCGTTTTTAAGCCTGGAGGATAGTTACGATTATACGTATGAAAAACTAGGGTTTGCTGATGTGCAATTTATGACAAGAGATACCCCAAGGGATTCGCTTGAAGAAATTCGTTCTCTTCCCGGTGTAAAAAATGCAGAAACGAGAGAAATTGCCTCCGCTTCATTAAGCTTAGGGAAACAGGAAGAAAAAGCCGCAATTGAAGCAAGAGTGATTGGTCTATCGGCGGAAGAGCAGAAAGTGAATAAGGTACATATTTTGAATGGGCAGTCTTTAGAAGACAACTCTGTTTGGGTGGAAAGGCATTTTGCCGAAGAACATTTGTTGAATCCTGGAGACACGTTAACGTTTAGAGGATTGGACAGCGAACAAGGGTGGAAAGTAGCAGGCATTGTCAGTTCTCCGGAATATTTATGGGTCGCAAAGAATCGCTCTGAAGTCATGCCTTCTCCAAAAGAATTTGGTGTCTTTTTCACGAATCAGGATAGCTTGGCAAGTTTGGGAAGTGTCACATCCTACCATGATGTCGTGATTACGAGTGAAGATCCAGAACGGAATACGAAGGAAATTGAAGAAATATTGGCACCATACCAAGTAATGGATGTCGTAGAGAAAGAAGAACAAATCTCGTATGAGTTATTGAAATTGGACCTTGATGGATTTAAAGAGTTAGCCTATATATTTCCGGTTCTGTTTCTTACAGTGTCAGGCTTTATCATTTTTATCTTGCTAAGCAGATTAGTGGATCAGCAACGTCCGATTATCGGAACTTTACGATCTTTGGGGTATTCCCAAAAGAGCATCAGGTGGCATTACTTAAAATTCTCAGTAATCCTATCGGTGATTGGGGGGATTTTAGGTACCATCATTGGCTATTATTTTGGGGACATTGTTTTTGACATGTACCGTGAACGGATCGGTTTGCCGTTTGGGGAAAGCGAGCTATACTTGTCACTTTGGTTTACCGGAATCCTCTTCAGTGTGTTAATCGGTGCACTTGCGGGCTATTTCCCGGCACGAAAAGCAGCTAAGTTGATGCCAGTTGAGGCTATGAGAGCTTCCTCACCGAAAAAAGAATCAAAAGTTTATAAATGGCTGATAAAACGATTTGATCCAATGATTAGACGGCTGCCGTTGACATTGCGGACGGTGATTCGCAATATGTTCCGCAACATTGGACGATATGCACTGACCATTTTTGGAATTGCGGTCGCCATCAGTTTAGTATTTACCACGTCAGGAATGCTCGATTCCGTAAAATACATCATCAGCCAACAATTTGAGGAAGTGGAGAATTACGACCTTTCCGTTGTTTTCCATGAACCAATTGATGAAATAGCCATGGAGCAGCTTTTGGCAACGGAAGGAATAGACAAGCAAGAAGGCGTTTTAGATATCCCGGTTAACGCCACCGTAAACGGGGAATCGATGCAAACGATGCTTCGAGGGATCGGTGAAAACCAAGAACTTTATAAAGTTTATGAAAATATTCCTTGGTTAAATCTTTCTTCCGGGAAAGTCGAGGTTCCTGAAAATGGTGTTCTAATTTCAAAAAGTATTCAAAGTCAGTTAAAAGTTGGCATTGGTGATGAAATCAGGGTGGAGTCGCCGCTTTACCAGGAAAACGCTGAATATACTGTGAGTGGAATTGTCAACCTTCCTGTCGGATCAATCATGATTCAGGATCTTTCAAAAGTTCATGAAACGTTTATCGATTCGTCTACGGCTAGCTTCAATAAAGCGTTTGTGAATGTATCTGGAGATAAGCAAGAGATCATGAGTGCATTAGCAGAGAACCCAAATATTGTTTCGGTCCAAGACCACGAGAATATGACGGTCCAATTAAATAATTTTATGGGGCTTTTTAATCTCTTTATTCTCATTATGTTTATCTTTTCCATCGTATTGGCAACAGCGATTTTATTCTCCGTTATTTTCATCAATGTAATGGAAAGAAAAAATGAAATAACCACGATGCGTGCCTTTGGCTATTCAAAGCGGAGAATCCTAAATATGTTTGCTGTTGAACATGTATTTATCTCGATGATCGCCCTTGTCTTAGGAGTGGCCTTTGGTATTGAGGGAATGCTTACAGTTTCCCTGCTATACAACAGCGATGTGCTGACATTTCCGATTTTTATTCAGCCACTGAGTATTGTATGGACACTGATTCTATTAATCTTTGTCGTCTTTATTGCTCAACTGGTCAGCCAGCGGGTAGTCAATCAATTTAAGCTTGCAGATGTGATTAAAGAAATGGCGAGATAAGGGAAAGGAGAAGCGCGATGAAGTTACACAATAAAGTTATTCTCATTACCGGCGGCAGCAGAGGGCTGGGAAAAGCAATGGCTTTAGGGTGTGCGGCAGAGAGCGGCGAAGTGATCATCACTGGCCGTTCCTCCGTCCCGCCTGTCTGGGTAAATGATTATGAACATATCTCTTATTTTCAACAAGATGTTGGATCCATGGAATCAACGAAAAAAGTAATTGAGCGGGTGATCGCTCAATATGGACAAATGGATGTGCTGGTGAATAATGCAGGAGTTAATCGAGACCATTTGTTTAAGAATATGTCGCTTGAAGACTGGAATGAGGTCATCCATACCAATTTAACCGGCCCCTTTATTTGCAGTAAAGCGGTTTTGCCTTATTTTACAGAACAAGGATATGGAAAAATCATTAATATTTCTTCAGCTGCCGCCACAAGGGTGAATATTGGCCAAGCAAATTATTGCTCGGCGAAAGCGGGAATCGAAATGCTTACAAAAGTGTTGGCGATTGAGCTGCCGCGCTTAGGCAACATCACTGTCAATTGTATTCAACCCGGTGTTTTTGAGGAGGGAATGGGAGAGGAATTAATGAGCAGGGAAAAGGTTTGGGAAAAGTATAAACCAAGGTTTGCTTCAGGAAGGCCAGGCTATGGAGAAGAATTGGCTTCAAGCCTCGTGTTTTTAGCCAGCGATGAAAGCAATTATATTAATGGGCATGTATTAGAAGTGAATGGAGGATTATTGTGGGTATAACGATGACGCAGGAAAGAAATGAGGCAGTTAAATCGGTTTCTACGCTTACGGATGTCAATGTCGGAATTTTAGGGGTTGGTTCTTACGTCCCTAGCACCATAGTCACAAATCAAGAGTTGGAACAAAAAATTGATACAACCAATGAATGGATTGTCGCAAAAACCGGAATCGAAGAAAGAAGGCATTTGGAAAAAGAAAAAGCAACTTCGCATATGTGCATTATGGCTGCAAACGAAGCGTTGGCGAATGCAGGGATCCTAGCGAAAGATTTAGACGCGATTATCATCACGACGTTTACACCAGACTATATCCTGCCTTCGACGGCTTTAATTGTCAAAGAAGCGATTGGGGCTTCCAATGCCATGCCCATTGACTTAAATCAAGTCGCATGTGCAGGGACTCTTTATGGAATGGTGTTAGGTACCCATTTCTTGTTGAACCCGAACCATAAAAATGTACTCGTTATTGGTGCTGAAGCGATGTCCCGCATTATCAATCCGGCTGACCGTTCTACATATGTCTTTTTTGGCGACGCTGCAGGGGCGATTGTTCTTAGAAGAATGAAAAAAGGAGTCAATGCCGGGATTTTAGGCTGGGATATTAACTCCAAGCTTGAGATGGATGTTCACATTCCAAGCGGAGGATCAAAGTCGCCAGTTGATCAAGACAGTTTGTCAGCTGGAAAACAATACCTCCATATGAATGGCAGGAACGTTTGGAAAAATGCAACAACTCATCTACCATCCTCTGTTCTTAGTTTACTAGAAAATCATGGTTTTAGAAAAGAGGATATCGACTTATTTTTATTCCACCAAGCAAACTTAAATATTATTAAAGAGTGCATGAATCAGTTAGGAATGCCTATGGACAAAACCTTTTGCAATGTCATGAAATACGGAAATACAAGTGCGGCTACCTTGCCTGTCGTCTTATATGAGGCTTTAAAAGCAGGAAAGATTAAGCAGGATGATTTTCTTGTTTTGTCAACAATCGGTGCGGGTTTTTTATGGGGCTCGATGTTAATCCAATTCTCAATGGATTCTGCTGACTTTGAATAATCAAAACAGGTGTTGTTGATTTTGCTAGAACGACATGGCACAACGCTATGAAGCAAGCATTTGAGCCACAGTCTCTAAACCATAGAATGAATGATTGCGAATAAGGGAGGATATGATGAATAAAAAATTAGTGCTAAATGTTGGGATCTTGTCTACGGGAAAGTACTTGCCTGAAAAGGTTGTCACCAATTTCGATTTAGAGAAAATCGTTGATACATCTGATGAGTGGATCACTGAAAAAATTGGCATAAAAGAAAGAAGAATTGCTGCCGACGATGAACATACTTCGGACATGGGCGTAAAGGCCTTGTTGGATGCGGTCGAGCGCGCCGATATTTCTTTAGATGAAATCGATTTAGTCATTTCCGGATCCAATACTCCGGATCATAAAAGCCCACAAATGGCTTGTTTAATGATGAACAAACTTGGAATGAGCGGGACGCCAGGATTTGATGTAAGGTCAGGAGGCTGCCCGGGCGGAGTTTTTGCTTTATCGGTCGGGGCACGATTTATCGCAGATGGAACGTATAAAACCGTTGCTGTTGTGATCCCGGAATTAAATTCACGAGTGATGAACTGGAAGGATCGGACAACGTGCGTCATTCTTGGGGACGGGGCTGGCTGTTATATACTTCGTGCAACGAAAAATGACACAGGCATCCTCCACACGAAATTAGGGTCGGAGCCATCTGGCTATTATGGAGCCTATGTTCCGGGAGGCGGCGATGCGTTGCCGTTAACGAAGGAAAATATCGATGATGGGCTGCAATATTTCCATATGGATGGGAAAGGGGTTTTTAAATTTGGCACCTCGATTATTCCACAAATGGCCGAAGAAATGGCGGAGGCGACGGACATTCCTTTAGAGGAAGTGGACTTGTTCCTTACCCATCAAGCGAATGCCAATATCATTCGAATCGGGCTAGAACAGGTTGGGGTGCCTTATGAGAAGGCGTTGGTCAACTTAACCAAATACGGAAATATGTCAGGTGCGTCCATGCCGGTCGCGTTGACAGAAGCAGTCGATGAGGGACGGCTGACCCCGGGAAAAGTAATCTTTTTATTGGCGTTTGGTGCCGGATTATCTTATGGATCAATTGCTCTTCGTTGGTGCGATCGCAGCGATTTTATCTAAGAACTTTATATGAGAGGAGAAAAAAACAATGAAAAAACGCAGAGTAGCGGTGATCGGGATCGGGTTAATGGGACAAGGAATCGCCCATTGTTTTGCAAGGGATGGCTTTGAGGTTGTGACGGTGACGAGAAAAGGCGAAAACAAAATGAAACCGTATTTAGAAAAAGAACTGCGAAAAAACCGCATCACGGAAGAAGACTTCAATCAAGTCCTTGCCAACATTGTCCCGGTAACAATGGAAGATTTCGATGGTGATGTCGAATTGGCGATTGAGGCGGTCCATGAACAAAAAGATCTCAAACATGAGACTTTCAAAAAGCTGGAGGAAAAATGTCATGCAGAAACGATTTTGGCCACGACGACTTCTACCATTCCTGTCGGTTTCATTGCCCAGGCAGTCGAGGATAAAAGCAGAGTCGTGGGGATGCATTTCTGTTCTCCTGTTACCCAAATGACGATTGTAGAAGTTATTAAAGGGGTTGAAACAAGTGAAGCAACAATTGAAAAGGCAAAAGAGTACAGCTTGTTAATCAAGAAAGAACCATTGGTTGTTAAGGATTTTCCTGGTTTTGTCATTAGCCGTTTGGTCCAGGCGGTTGTCAATGAGGCAGCTTTGATTTATATGCAGGGAGTTGCCGATGCCGAGACGATTGACCGCGCCGCCCAAATCGGGATGAGCCTCCCGGTTGGACCGTTAAAATTAGCCGACTTAGTTGGAATCGATGTCGCTTTAAGAGGACTGGATTCGATGAGAGAAATGATGGGGGATGACCGTTACAATGCAAGTCCTGTCATCCGGCAAAAGGTCTATGAAGGGCATATCGGCAGAAAAGTGGGAAAGGGGTTCTATGAGTATAATGACTAACATACCCGTTGGATTAAAGTCAGTGGGGGTTTTTACTCCTGCTGTGAAAAAGGAATACAGTCTTCCTGATGGTACAGTCCAGGCGGTGGGGACCGCTGATCATCACTTGACGACGTTTATGATGGCTGAACAGGCGTTTAATGATTCCTTGCAAAAATCACAGATTGACACAAGCCATGTCGAGCATTTTGTTTATATGAATGATTCATTTGCCGACCATTTGTATTTAATGAATAGCCGAAGCCTTTTAAATCGAGTCGGTGTCAATCGGGCCGTTACCTATAATATGTATCAAGGCGGAAACTCTTCCTTATTAGGCTGTAAATTTGCGATTGACCATTTAAAGGTGAATCCAGAGGTTACCCATTCATTTGTGGGCGCATCGAGTCATTGGGAATATCATAGTGAAAATCGGGCGTTAGGGGATGCGATTTTAGGTGACGGTGCCGCAGTGGCCCATTTTGAAAAAGGTCATGAAGACTTTCAATTTCTCTCTTTTGCTTCAAAGACGCTAGGAAAATACAATGATATCAATTATTTGGCGATTGGCGGCTACAGGCACCCGTTAGTCGAGGAAAATATCAAAAACGGCGAGTTTGTTTTTAAAGTTCATAACAAAGAAAACTATCATGAACTGCAAGGATTGGCAGCCAGCGCTGCTGCTGAGACTTTAGCAAAGGCCTTATTAAAAGCCAAGACTGAGATCTCTGCGATTGATTTATTCGTCCTCCATTCCCATACGGCTTCGCTTTCCAGCCAATTTGCCGGCCAGCTGCAAATACCGAAGGCGAAAGTGCTCGAAACAGTAACGGATCATGGCTATATGGGTTCGGCGGGGACCTTGCTTGCGCTCGATAAAATGATGATTGACAGCCGAATTGATAAGGGTTCTTATGTAGCGGTTGTGTCCCTGGGCGTAGATGGGAATTTTAGCTCGAGCATTGTGAAAGTTTAATAGAGGGAGTGAGTAAATATGGGGATTGGAATCGCCTCGATTGGCGTTGAACTTCCAAAGAATAAAGTGCCGACGTCTGTGATTGCAGAACAAGCGGGTTTGCCGAAGGAAATTTATGATCGGTTAGAATGTTATGAAATTTGGCAGGCTGAGCCCGATGAGGACCCGACTACATTAGGGGTGCAATCAGCACGAAAGGCGCTCGCAGAAGCGAGAATAACTGCTGAAGAAGTTGATTTGATTATTGCAAACTGCTGGAATGCGGAATACCATATGTGGCAGTTTTCAGCAAAGATTCAAGAAGAACTTGGTGCAATCAATGCTACAACATTGGATCTTTATGGCGGGTGCAATGCCCTAGGGGGTATAATTTTGATTGCTTATGATCAATTAAGAGCGGATCAATCAATCAACAATGTTCTTATCGTCTGCTCCGAACAACTAAGCGGGGGAACGTTTCCGCAATTTATTGGCGATGGGGCTTGTTCCATCGTTTTAACTAAAGATGCGAATCAACTTTTATTAAAAGAATTTGTTCAGATTACTGACAAGCTTCCCGAACTTGGCTTGCTTGAAAAAGGCGGAACAAAGGTCCCGTTTACAAAGGATACGGAGTTTAATGGATCGATTTGGGAAAACGTCAAATTTAACATGGACAAGTTTAAAAAAGAAATTAAACCGTTTGTTTACAATATGACTGCTGAAGCCTTACAACTGGCCTGTGATAAGTATGGCTGTAAAGTGGAAGATTTAGATAAGATTTTTATGGTCCACCAGCAAAAGTATTTTTCTCTAGAATTAATGAAACATTTAGGCGTTCCTGGAGATAAAACGCCGGCACATTATATCGAGAAAGCCGGCCATTTTGGCGGACATGATGTTTTGATCACCTTGAAATGGGCGATTGAAGATGGGTTGGTAAAGAAGGGTGACCTGTTAGGCTGTATCATTTTTGGGCAAATGGAGTTCTATGGTTTTATCCTTGAATATTAAATGAAAATGATTGGATTAGAAATGGCATTGGAAATGAAGAGATTAAGAAGGTGAGAGAATGGAATTTATTGGCGTAAAGGGGACGGCGGTCTATCAGCCTGCCGATACGTTTCAAACGGACTTTTTGTTACATAACGGCCAAATTTCAGAAAAAACGTTTCATAAACTTGGGGTATCGTCCGTTCGGGTTGCCGCTGACTTGGAATCTCCAACAGTGCTTGCAATAAATGCAGCAAAATCGCTGCTAGACGAGACAAATGTTTCCGCGGATGAAATTAGCCTAGTGGTTTATGTCGGAGCCACTCCACCAGATTATCTGATTTGGTCGCCTTCCTCTAAAGTCTGTTATGAACTAGGGGTGAAAAAAGCAATTGGGTTTGAAATGATGCTTGGCTGCGGCGGGGTGCCGATGGCGTTAAAAACGGCAAAGGATATGTTATTAAATACTAAAGAGTGGAAGTATGCCTTAATTGTCTCAGGTGAAAATTGGGAACCTTACTCCACGAACCGGACCGGAGCTGGCCTAATTTTTGGCGATGCTGGGGCAGCGATTTTGCTCGAAAAAGATGAACTGGCAAAAAATCGATTGCTTGAATTTGCGGGTTTTACGGATGGAAGGTTTTACGACTTTGCGTTTTTAAGCAGTGGGACAAAATTTGCCGATATAGAGAGGCAAAAGCAAGCAACGATTCGGGAAAATGAATACAGCTTCTTTAATACAGAGCGTGCAGGTCTATTAAGAGAGGACAATATCAAGAATTACTTAAATATAGCCAATGAGGTTCTTGAAAAGTCGAAATTATCACTAAGTGAGATTGACTATTTAATGCTCCCTTCTGGAAGGAAGGATTTAATGGAAAAGCTGATTAAGGTTTTTGAATTTGATCGCAGCCGAACGAATTTGCCCTTCCTGGAAAATCAGGGAGATTTGGGGGCACCTGGATTCATTTGTGATTTAAACAATATGTTCAATACCTATCAGCCAAGACGCGGCGAAAAGATTCTTACTTTATCTGCAGGTGTAGGAATTTCTTGGCTTGGGTCCCTTATCGAAGTCTAGAAGAAATCGGACATTTACTTTTTGGAGGTTGGAAACCGTGAGTCAAGCATGGTCAGCGAAAATTATTGGGACAGGCAGTTATGTGCCTGAAAATGTGTTAACGAATAAAGACTTAGAAAAATTAATGGACACGACAGATGAATGGATTCAAACAAAATATGGCATTAAAGAACGAAGGGTGGCCGGAGAAGAAGACCAAATTTCCACCCTTTCAATTGAAGCGGCCAAACGAGCGCTGACAGATGCAAATGTAGCAGCGGAAGAAATCGACCTGATTATTCTTGCTTCGATTAATTCCGATGTAAAAGCACCGGCTACGGCTTGTTTTGTTCAAGCAGAATTAGGGGCAAAAAATGCGATTGCGTTTGATATGAATGTAGGCGGCTGCCCCAATTCGGCCTTTGCCTTATTTACGGCAATAAAATATATCGATCCCTATAGATTCAAGAATGTTTTGGTTATTTGTACAGAGATTTATACAAAATTCATTGATTGGAAGTATCGAAATACCGCTTGTTTTCTTGCCGATGGTTCTGGTGCGGCGGTCTTAACACTATGCGAAAAAGAGCAAGGGATTCTTGGCTACGATCTGGGCGTCGAAGGAACGATGGCAAAATCGGCGTGGTGGCCAACGGGAGGCACACTTGGCACAGTATCCGAGAATGTTGAAATGGATGGTCCAGCCGTGTGGGAATTTGGTCATTCCATTGTTCCGCAATCGATTAAAAAGGTCCTAAACCAATCCGGTACTGCTGCGAAAGAAGTCGATTTTTATATATTCCATCAAGCCAACATCAATATTATCCGCAATATTATGGAAATGTTCGATGTGCCTTTAACCAAGACCCATATCAACAATGATCGATTCGGGAATACAGGCGGAGCTTCGTCGATGATTGCGTTGGATGAAGCGCGAAAGTTAGGCCTTATAAAAAAAGGAGATAAGATGTTGTTTTGTGCTTATGGCTCAGGTTTGGCATGGGGAACGATTTTATTCCAGATGTAAATCCTTTAAGCATTAAAAGGAAAAGGCGGGATAATGTTGGGAGCAAATGAGTTCGATGTCGTCATTCTGGGCGGAGGTACAGGAGGCTATGTTGCTGCGATCCGTGCCAGCCAATTAGGAATGAAAGTGGCAGTGGTTGAGAAAGAAAAATTGGGTGGTACCTGCTTGCATAAAGGGTGTATTCCAACCAAGGCTCTTTTAAGGTCAGCAGAAGTGTATCACACGGTAAAGGAAAGCAGGAAATTTGGTGTAGATGTCGCAGAGGTATCGATTAACTTTTTAAACATGCAGGAACGTAAACAAGCCATCATCAATCAGCTTTACTCTGGTGTCCAGCATTTGATGCGAAAAGGAAATATTTCGATATACCAGGGCGAAGGGCGCATTATGGGTCCATCCATTTTCTCCCCTCTCGCCGGCTCCGTTGCGGTAACACATATGGATGGAAGTTCGGAGATATTGGTCTCGAAAAGTTTGGTCATTGCAACTGGTTCAAAACCACGCGGGTTAGACGGACTTTTAGTGGATGAACAAGATGTCATGACGAGCGATGGGGCTTTGCGCATGCAATCATTGCCTAAATCCATTCTCATCATTGGCGGGGGAGTCATTGGTGTGGAATGGGCATCCATGCTAAATGATCTTGGGGTTAAGGTACAAATCGTGGAGTTTGCCGAACGCCTTTTACCGCAGGAAGATGTCGAAATCAGCAAAGAAATGACGCGTTTATTGAAAAAGAGAAACATTGAAGTCTTTACTGGAACGAAGGTGTTGCCGGAAACTATTGTCAAAGAACAAGTTGGGAAGCTTTCCATTTTAGCCAAACAGGGAGAAGCAGTATTGTCTCTTGAAACTGAAAAAATTTTATTATCGGTTGGCCGTGAAGCAAATATTGACAACATTGGCATCGAAAATGCAGGGATAGCTATTGAAAATGGTGTAGTACAAGTAAATGAATATTTTCAAACAGCTGAAAGTCATATTTATGCGATTGGAGATGTGATTGGAGGCCTCCAGCTCGCACACGCCGCAACAGTTGAAGGGATTACCGCTGTTGAGCACATGGCTGGACTCCATCCAAGTCCTGTTTTATACAATCATGTACCAAAAGTGACCTACAGCCGGCCGGAAATTGCCAGTATTGGAATGACAGAAGAGCAGGCAAAGCAAAGGGGCTTTACCGTTAAAATAGGGAAGTTCCCTTTTAAAGCAACCGGAAAAGCATTGATTCACGGTGAAGCAGATGGTTTTGTCAAACTAGTCGTGAATGAACAAACCGATGATGTATTGGGGATCCACATGATTGGCCCGCATGTCTCTGAGTTAATCGCGGAAGGAGCGCTGGCCAAAACGCTCGATGCGACACCATGGGAAATCGCCAAAACGATTCATCCTCATCCGTCATTATCAGAAGTGTTAGGAGAAGCTGGTCTCTCGGTGGAAAAAATCGCGATCCACACTTAAATCAACAGAGGTGCCGGTACAATGTTTCGCACAAAAATATTGTTTTTTAATTCCATCTTTAAATAATGATATTTGGGAGGTTTTTAGCATGGGGGAATCAACCGCCGTTCTAGTGGAGAAAAAGCATCGTACGTTAGGATTGTCAGATGAACAAGTGCTGGGGATGTATCGGGATATGCTGCTCGCAAGAAAATTGGATGAACGCACATGGCTTTTGAACCGTGCGGGGAAAGTTCCATTTGTCCTTTCATGTCAAGGTCAGGAAGCAGCACAGGTAGGGGCAGCCTATGCACTGGATAAAGAAAAGGACTATCTCTGTCCTTATTATCGGGATGCTGGTGTTGTCCTCGTCTTTGGGATGACAGCCAGAGAATTAATGCTAAATTCATTTGCAAGAGCAGAAGACCCGAATAGTGGCGGCCGGCAAATGCCTGGTCATTTTGGCGGGAAAAAGTATCGGATTCTATCGGGGTCCAGTCCTGTGACAACACAGGTTCCGCATGCCGTTGGTCTTGCTTTAGCTGGTCGAATGGAAGGGAAGGATTTTGTCTCTTTTGTCTCTTTTGGTGAGGGTTCGAGCAACCAGGGGGATTTTCATGAAGGGGCGAACTTTGCAGGGGTTCATAAACTGCCGGTGATTTTCTTCTGTGAAAATAATCGCTACGCCATATCCGTTCCATACTCGAAGCAAGTGGCTTGTGAAAGTATTGCCGATCGCGCGCAAGGATATGGTTTTCCTGGGGTAAGTGTGGATGGCAGCGACATTCTTGAAGTGTATCGCGTCACGAAAGAGGCAGCCGACCGGGCAAGAAGAGGAGAAGGCCCTACTTTAATTGAGGCCCGCTGTTTCCGCTTTTCGCCTCATTCCTCTGATGATGATGATCGCAGCTATCGTCCGGAGGGGGAAGTGGAAGAAGATAAGCAGTACGATCCGCTTCGCCTTTTTAATCGCTATCTTAAAGAAGTAGAAGTATTAACGGACAAACTGGAACAAGAAATTCATGATTCCGTTGCAAAAATAGTGGATGACGCGACAGAATATGCCGAAAACGCCGCTCCGCCTCAACCTGAAGATACACTCAAACATGTATATGCGGAAACTGGGAGGGATGGAAAGTGGCAGTAATTTCTTACATTGAGGCGATTAACCAGGCATTGCGGGAAGAAATGGACCGTGACCAAAAGGTATTTATCCTAGGAGAAGATGTTGGTTTAAAGGGAGGCGTTTTTAAGACGACAGAAGGCTTATATGATCGGTTTGGAAGTGAACGAGTGCTTGATACGCCTTTGGCTGAATCAGCGATCGTTGGCGTTGGCATTGGGGCTGCCGCATATGGGTTTAAGCCTGTGGCGGAAATCCAATTTGCAGATTTTATTATGCCGGCTGTCAATCAAATTGTCAGTGAGGCTGCAAAAATGAGGTATCGCTCAAATGGGGATTGGAATTGTCCGATGGTGGTTCGGGCTCCCTACGGAGGCGGAGTTCATGGGGGACCTTATCATTCTCAGTGTATCGAAGCCATGTTCTGCAATGTTCCCGGTTTAAAAGTGGTTGCTCCTTCGACTCCTTATGATATGAAAGGACTGCTTAAATCATCGATTAGAGATGATGATCCTGTACTGTTTTTGGAACATAAACGCTGCTATCGTTTGATAAAAGGAGATGTTCCTGAAAAGGATTATATCGTTCCAATTGGAAAAGCAGATGTCAAGCGGGAAGGCGAAGATATTACGGTTATTTCCTTTGGCCTTACCCTGCATTTTGCCTTACAAGCGGCGGAAAGATTGGCGAAAGACGGTTATAGTGCCCATATTTTAGATCTTCGTACACTTTACCCGTTGGATAAGGAAGCGATTTTAGAAGCCGCCAGAAAAACAGGAAAAGTGTTGATCGTTCATGAAGATAACAAAGAAGGCGGCATCGGGGGCGAAGTGGCTGCGATGATTGCTGAGGAATGCCTATTTGAATTAGATGCGCCAATCAAGCGTCTTGGTGCACCAGATGTTCCCGCCGGACCATTCAATGGCGTGATGGAAAAATTCTACATGCTGAATCCAGATAAAATATACGAAGCAATGAGAGAGCTAGCTGATTTTTAACGTTTATTCATATGGAGGGAACTATGGCTGAGAATGTAAACATGCCGCAACTTGGGGAAAGTGTGACGGAAGGGACTGTTTCGAAGTGGTTGGTTACGGTCGGAGATACAGTAAAAAAATATGACCCCATTTGTGAGGTCACCACGGATAAAGTGAATGCCGATGTCCCGTCCTCATTCAGTGGAACCATTACTGAGATCATAGCCGAAGAGGGAGAAACGATCCCGGTAGGAGCGCTGATGTGTAAGATTGCTATAGAAGCCGAAGAAAGTCCAATGCCAAGTACCGTTGAATCAAGTCCAGTATCACTACATACCGGGGGAACAGCTGAAATGAAACAGGAGCATGGCGCAAAACAGCGCTACTCGCCGTCGGTCTTGAAGATGGCACAAGAACACAATCTTGACCTAACTAAGATTACAGGAACAGGCATGGACGGCCGAATCACCCGTAGAGATTTGTTAAAGATTGTCGATGGGAAAAGAACAGGAAAAGTGGCAGATACCTTTAATATGAAAGTAGAAACCCAAGCTGCTTCATTACCGAGGGTAAATGAAGAAAATTTGGCGGTTCCTAAACAAAAGGTTTCAACCCCAGATTCATCGGCCGTGTCTGTTCGTTTAAACCATGGAGACCAGGTGATTCCGCTGACAGCCGTGCGGAAGACGATTGCAAACCGGATGGTGCAAAGCAAGCATGAGACCCCGCATGCCTGGTTAATGATGGAGTGCGATGTCACGGGTTTGGTTCATTACCGCAGCAAAGTGAAAGATGATTTTAAGGAAAAAGAGGGGTTCACCTTAACGTATTTGCCTTTCTTTATAAAGTCAGCAGTCGAAACATTAAAGGAATTTCCGAAGTTAAATTCGCAGTGGGCAGACGATAAAATCATTGTTAGAAAAGGGATTCATCTATCCGTTGCCGTAGCCACAGAGGAAGCATTATACGTTCCTGTGATTAAAGATGCTGATCAAAAGAGTATTTTTGGCCTCGCTAAAGCTGTGGATGAACTCGCTAAAAAAACGCGGGAAGGCAAGTTAACTCCGCATGATATGACTGGCGGCACTTTTACCGTTAACAATACGGGTTCATTTGGGTCCGTTCTTTCTGCGCCCATCATCAATCATCCTCAAGCGGCGATTTTAACGATGGAAGCAATTGTAAAACGCCCCGTCGTCATCGACAACATGATCGCGATTCGAGACACAATGAACATTTGCCTTTCTTTTGATCATCGAGTGTTAGATGGACTTGTATGCGGAAAGTTTCTGAAAAGTTTAAAGAAAAAGATTGAAAGTTATGGGTACAATACAACACTTTATTAAACCTTCTATCAATGCTGATTCCTAGGACGATTTGGAATCAGCTTTTTATTGGAGAAAGAACTGAAAATGGTAAATACAAATCTTATCAAAACAAGCCAGTACAATCGCTTCACTCCTACATACAATACACCTTGAAATATAAGATTAGTGATATGAGCGAAAAGGAAATCATACGGAAGGAAGAAGAGAGCTTGTTGGTCTGGTATGAGGATATCTTGTTAGAAGAGACAGCTTCAGCGTTAATAAGCTTCCAATCGGACAAGGTTGTACAGGAAGTTAGTCCATACTTAAATAAAGAGAAATCCATCATTTTTGCCACTTCTGTAATTGAGAATATTAAATCTGACCTGGCCGTTGCGGCATTAAGGGAAGCCTATCGTAATAGATGAACAAGAACTTATTGCAGAGGCGCTTTGTCATCAGTTATCTGGAAAAGCTCTGCCTGAAATCAGCGAAAATATGGAAGATGGATTATTTTCAAACCTGGTTGATATCAAACAGACGGCATATGGCTATTTTTCCATTTCAGGCCTGAAATATCCGGAATTGGAGTTGTGGAGAAAAGCTGCCATGGATGAAGAAACTCGTTATCGGAAAGCGAGCCAGGAGGGGAACATCCTTCCAAATACTCCGATCCGAAACGAAAAGAAAGTTGGACGAAACGACCCATGCCCTTTTGGAAGCGGGAAGAAATATAAAAAATGCTGCGGGAAATGAGGGAGGAGTTCTCCAATCAAAAAACCGACTGTTATAAATGACAGTCGGTTTTTATATTTCAATCTAATGAGTTAGACCCCATCTTAGAAAAAGATAGACGCCTGAAAAAACATCAATAAAAAATAAGCGAAAATAGCAAAAATTTCAGATAAATTGTTTACTTAATAGGTTTTAAATGTTACCATGTCTTCAATGGTAGTAAAAAATATTACATAAATCATATTGTTAGTTATTTTTACTACAAGTTTATAATTATTTTTTTTATTATTTATGTAATCGCTGTCATATTTAAATTCGATTCGAAAAGGAGAGTTTGCAATGAGTTACACCGCACCGCTATTACCGCAAACAGTCATTGATCGTGCGAAAAAATTAAATACCACCCTTATTTCGGATGCAATGGGGTGCACTGGATCCATGCATTATACGGTAAAACCAGTAGCTCCAAGCATGAGAGTTGTTGGAACCGCTTTAACAGTAGACTTGAGGGCTGGAGACAACCTTTTCCTTCATCAGGGTATTTACTGTGGCAGTGAAGGATATGTTCTTGTGGCGGATGGAAAAGGACATACGGAAAATGCCTATCTTGGGGAATTGATGGCTGGAGCGGCCAAAGCAATTGGCCTTGAAGGTATTGTCATTGATGGGTTTGTCCGGGATAAAGAAATGTTAGGTGAAATTGGGCTTCCGATTTTTGCGAAAGGATTTATTCCAAACGGCCCATTTAAAGATGGCCCGGGAGCTATTAATATACCAATTTCATGCGCCGGGGTAGCTGTTCAGCCAGGTGATTTAATTGTAGGGGATGAAGATGGTGTCATTGTTGTTCCTCGAGATAGAATTGAGGAAGCTTTGCGTAAAGCTGAAAACAAACTGGAATATGAAGAAAAACGTCTTCAGACGATTGCAAACTATGCAGAAAAACGAAAACTAGGGAACGCAGATGGAGTCAATATTGCACCGCCTTGGTTAGAAGCTAAAATAAAAGAATTTGGATTTTAAGGAGAAAGGGGAAAGGATATGCATTTAGGATTTATCGGATTTGGAGAAGCAGCTTTTGAGTTGGCATCTGGATTAAAACTGCAAGGGCTTGATAACATGACGGGGTATGATCCATTATGGAATATGCCAGCCTACCGTGAATTAATAGCAATTCGTTCCAATAAAGCAGGTGTAACGCTTGTACAAACATCAAAAGAAGTATTGGAACAATCCGACCTTGTCATTGTTGCTGTACCTGCAGACAAGGCGCTCGAAGTCAGTAAACAACTAAAGCCCTACATGGAGAAGGGGAAAATATATATAGACGTTTCAGCTTCCAGTCCGGATATCAAGAAACAAATGGCTGCGATTATTCAACAAGCAGGTGGAAGATTTGTCGATGGTGCTATGATGGGACCCCTTCCGGTTTATAAACATGAAGTGCCAATCCTTGCGAGCGGGGACGGAGCGGATACTTTTATTGAGATGATGCAGCCATTTGGGATGAAGATCAGTAAAGTGAGTGATGTGCCAGGAGAAGCAACAGCTGTAAAATTAATCCGCAGTATTTACATGAAGGGTATTGCAGGTCTGTATGTTGAGCTTCTAGAAGCAGCCCATGAATTTAATGTTGAATCTCTTGTAATTGATTCATTGAGTGAAACAATAAATGGACGTACATTTGAAGAGACAATGAATCGGCTTGTCACTGGCACCGCCCTTCATGCGGTCAGGCGGTCTGTTGAACTTGGCGGTACGATTGCAATGCTTGAATCTGTTAATATTGATTCTTCAATGTCAAAAGCTGCGAAGGAAAAAATTGAAAGGCTTGCATCTTTGAATGTAAAAGAAAAGTTTAAAGGTGAAAAGCCAGAACACTGGCTTCAGGTAATTGAAGCATTTAAAGTAACAAACTAGGATTGTGAAATAATGGGTGCGGCTGCCGGCCATGCCGGTGCCGTATATCGTAATAAATATACAGGAAAGAGGTGTCATATGGGGATCGGTATTTGGGCATTACTTGTTTTTATCGGAATTATAGTTTTCTTTAACCTGGTCTTAAAAAGAAATATTGCGGAAGCAATGCTTGCAGGTTTTGTTGTAACCGCTTTATTCGGTGGAGTGAAAGCCCCTGATTTGATGTGGAATGGATTGGTTTTTGCAGCCACTAATGAAGTGTTATATGCTTCAGTGGCCTTTGTGTTTATGGCGTATGTCATTGATCAAACAGCGGTGATTGCCAGTCTTATCAAGATTCTCAATTCCCTTCTCGGGCGCTTTCCTGGAGGCGCAGCTTATGTGGATACCCTCGCATCAGCGGTAATGGGAACACTAACCGGCTCTAATTCAGGAAACACAGCAACGACTGGATCCATTACAGCTCCCTGGATGGTAAGATCCAATTTTAGCAGAGAACTATCTGCAACCGTTGTGGCAGGTAATGGCGGTCTTGGTGCTTCGCTTCCACCAAGTGCATCGATGTTTATCATGCTTGGCTTCGCGCCGGTTGCGGCAGTGGTTTCCGAAGGAGATTTGTACGTTGCCTTATTTATTGCAGGAGTTTATCAAGTGATTTACCGGATCTTTTTAATTATATATTTCGTGAAGAGAGACAATATTAAGGCGATTTCGCCTGATTTTATCCAGCCTCTAAAAGAGTCTTTGCGAACAGGCTGGAAATCTACGCTCATTTTTTTAGGTGCTTTAATTCCAATAGTTGTGACTATTGGACCGCTTGCTGAAAGCATTTCGGCAAATCCAGCTTTAGGGGAAAGCGCACTTGACAGCATTTCACTTATTACATGGATTCCGATATTAATTATCTTTATTAGTTTTATGGTAGGCTGGGCGCACCTTCCTAAAAACAAATCCGACTGGTCCAAGTTCTTAAATAATTCAATTCCCCGTTTTTCCACCATTGGGGCCCTTCTTGTCTTTGCATACGCATCAAGCCAGGTGTTAACGGATTTAGGGCTTGCAGAAGATTTAACAGGCCTGATGGAATCTATTGCGATTTCCAAATGGCTAATGGTATTGCTTATTGGTTTGCTCGTTGCACTTGTAGCTGGACCATTGTCGTCAACAGCCACATTGACCGCTATTGGAATTGTTGCTTTTACAGGAATGGTTTCTGCTGGCGTTGATCCATTACTTGCCGTCGTGGCGATTCTGGTATTTGCTTCCACGGAAGGTGCTTCTCCGCCGGCATCAGGATCCATCTTTATCGCAGCCTCGCTGGCAGGAGCGCAAGCAGAAAAAACATTTGTGCCGCTCGTTATCTATTATGTTCTTCCGATATTATTAATCGGTTATTTTATAGCGATGGGTATTCTACCGGTCCCAATGTAAAAAGAAAGGAGCTAAAGGCATGAGAGATATTTTGGCTAATTTATTTAAAGTGTCCCTGGTATTGTTTTTGTTTGGTGGTACCTGTCTTGTTATTGGACAATTAGGCGGGCTTCTTTTGCAAAACGGCGATATGATTATCAGATCGTGGGATATTTTCGCTAATCCAACATTTGCAATTAGTGCAATTGGAGGCATACTTGGTTTTATTTTGGGTTATTTTCCAGAAGAAAAAACAGAAGAAGTTGATTTGTACTCCTCAGATGAGTACTGTGAGCAAATAGAAAACGTACGGTGATAAATAAATCTTAGCAGACAATCCAACTGGAAATGTCTGCTTTTTCTTTTTTAGGGTTCTGGAAAAAGAAAGCGAAAACAATCCATATATCTGACCAGTGGGATATCCCGGTTTCTATTTTTTTAAAAGTAATTTTTACAAAAAACGAAATAGGTGTTAATATTTCTTTGAAGGTAATAGGTGGAAAATTTACGACATCTTATATCTAATTGGAGAGATAATATGGAAAACCCAATCATTAAGCTGCAAGAAAAAATTTCAGAATTAACCGAAACACAAAAGAGAGTGGCGGATTATATTATTAAACATCCGCTTGATGTTGCCTTTTTGACTGTTGATCAATTAGCTGGCATAGTTGGTACAAGTACAACAACCATTATGCGCTTGACTTTTAGCATCGGTTATTCGGGATACACTGAATTTCAAAAGGGGCTTCAGGAGATTTTGCGGAACCGTGCCGCCCCACAAACAAGACTTGAAGCCAATATAAAAGAGATGGGCGAGAATAATCTATGGGGACGGTATGCGGAAAGTCAAATAAGCAGCATTCAGGATACGATGAACATGATAACTCCTGAAGTGCTTGATCAGACCATGGAGAAAATCGTTACGGCTGAACGCATCATCTGTACCAGCGTTAGAAGCGGGTTGCCTGTAGCACAATATTTAACACATGGACTTAACCGGCTTTTTGGAAATACACAACTAATCATAGCTGATGTAAGTGACTGGGTAGACACCGTTGTCAATATGACATCAAATGACTTGGTTATCGCCATAAGCTTTCCAAGATATGCAAAAAGAATTGTTGATTTTACGGAAACCGCGAAAGCGAACGGGGTACAGGTTGTATCAATCACAGATAGTTACTCCTCGCCTCTATTTAAGCACTCTGATTTAATTCTACCTTGTAATTCCAGCAGTATCGCTTTTCATAATTCAGCTGTATCATCGATGTTTGTTGCTGATTATTTGATCAGCGCCCTTGCAATAAACTACCCAGACACAACAAAGGAACGTCTTGATAAAGTGAATGAAATTTTAACAAAAATGAACTATCATACTATACATTGATCTTTTTAAAACATGTTAGTCATCCTAAAAGGATGGCTCTTTTCTATATTGAGAAAAATTTTTAAAAAAAAGGATTTCACCCTGTCCTCTTCGCCCCCTTTTTCCCTATATAAAAAGTGAAGGATCAATACATAGGAAAATGGGGTGCTGTGTTATGTGCGGTTGGGTGAAGCTGTCTCGGGATATTGTCGATACGGAGCTGTGGCGGGAGGTGGTGCCATTCCGTTTGTTTGTGTTTCTCTTGATCAAGGCATCAAGGGAAGAACGGATGGTGAATGGCTTTATGCTGAAGCGCGGGCAGTATATCCGGGCGTATTCGAAGCTCGCGGAGGATCTGGGCTACCGGGAGGGGAGAGGCGAAAAGCTTTACTCGAAAAGCACGATCAAGCGGGCCAGTGACAAGCTGGTGAAAAAAGGGCTGGTTGCAGTGGAAGAAACGGCGGTTGGAACGCTGTTTACGGTGCTCGCTTATGATGACATCCAGGACAGCGGATTCGTTGATTTTTTTTACCCTTCTTTTCGCGGAACGGAGAAAGAACCTTCCAGTAACCAAAACGGACAGAAGAGTGAACCATATCAAGAAGAAGAGAAGAAAGTGGAGAAGGCAAAGAAGAAGAAGGATGATGATTCGCGGGAACCCGAGCAGCATGGCGGGCAGGCTGGCGATGTCAGGATGGCCGCCTTGACGGAAAAGTTCCTGTCCCTTCGCGGCCGGGGTACCACATTGTCGCCAAGTGACATGAACTCCATAGAATGAGTGGCTATGCTTAAAGTTCCACTTGAACAGCTGCTCCTCTGGATGGACGAGATCCACGCTGCTTATGCTTCCCAGTCTCCAGGAGAGACCATCAGCAGCATGAAGTACTATGAAGCCGCCATCTCGACGAAAGCGAGAAAGTCCAAGATGAAAAGCCAACCTGCCTCCCAATCGTTAAAGGAGCGGATTCTTTTGCTGGAACGGCAGGGAAAAATAGAGTCAGGAGAGGGAGAAGGCGATGGGCAGCGATGAAGTATCTAGCATACTAGCAAAAATCCAGTCGGCTTATCCACACTTTAAAGTGTGTGACGACACCCTGCTTCTTTGGATGAAGATGGGCAGGGAGATGGATTTCAGCCTGGTGATGCGCAAGCTGCTTCATCATATCGCCAGAAGTCCATATCCTCCTTCAATTGCCGAGATTGCGGCATACAGGGAGACAGAAAATTCGTTTCTTGAAAAAAACATACAGTGGGAACGGGAAGGGCGTGAGCGGATTGAACATGACAAAAAGAGCGGAAAGCGAAAGCCAGTACCAGCATGGATATCCTTACAAGGCAGAAAATGAACTGTTAAAAGCGGAAAATATGGTGCTTGGTGCGGTTTTCCTGGAGCCCAAAATCATCAATGAACTCATCCTCGAACACCGCCATTTTTCGACCATTCGAAATCAGAAGATCTACCAGGCCATGCTTCGGCTTCGGGAAAAAGGCCGGCCCATCGACATCGTCACGATGATTGCCGAACTTGGCGACGAGCTAGGTAATGTTGGCGGCGTCAGCTATCTGACTTCGGTGGCCGTTTTGTGCCCTACCACAGCGCATGTGGAACATTACCAGGAGATCGTGCTGGAACATTTCAAGATCCGCGAAATCAAGCTCGCTGCAGCTGGGTTCTGCCACAATGGAACTCCTGAGGAAGCAGAGAACCTTTATCAGACCTTCATTGCGATGCAGGAACTCGGCATGAAGCGGGGACGGTCGAAAGAAGATGTACTGTTGGAAATCCATGATGAACTGTATGAGGACCAAGCCAATCGGAGGGGCGTGAATACGGGATTTGTTTCGCTCAATCGGATGACAGGGGGATGGAACAGGGGAGATTTAGTCATCCTGGCGGCCAGGCCGTCGATGGGGAAAACGGCGTTCGCCCTGAACCTGGCGATGAACTGCAGTAAAAACGGAGGCACGGTCGACTTTTTTTCGCTTGAAATGCCGGATATCCAGCTGGTCAAACGGATGCTGAGCAGCATAAGTGCAATTGACGGGGCGAAATGGCGGGATGCCTATCATCTATTTACGGAGAGGGATCAAACATCTGCAGAACAGGCAATGAGCCTGTACCTGAAGTGGAATATCCAGATTCATGACCAGTCACGGCAGACGGTAGCAGATATACGCGCGAGAATCCAGAAAACCCGGCGCCAGTTCCCTGATAGCGAGTACCTTGTCGTCATCGATTACCTTCAGCTGATTGCTCAAACTGGCAAGCACGACCGGCATGACCTTGCGATTGCGGCCATCACGAAAGAACTCAAGCAAATCGCCAGGCAGTACAATGTGCCAATCATCCTCCTGTCCCAGCTTTCAAGGGGAGTCGAGCAGCGAATGGATAAGCGGCCGATCATGTCCGACCTGCGCGATTCCGGAAGCATTGAACAGGACGCCGACGTCATCCTGCTCCTGTATCGGGACGAATACTACAACACCGACAGCAAAGGGAGCAACATCATCGAAATCGACATCGCCAAGCAGCGGAACGGCCCAGTGGGAATCGTAAAACTGGCGTTTGAGAAGGAAGTAGGGAGGTTTGTGGAGGTGTGAGGGGGGGCACTAGCTTCATTTTTATAAAATCATTTAGTAGTACTCTTAACTGAGTGCCCAGCGGAAGGAAATAAGCGGAGATTTTCCGGTTAAGTGCAGAATGGAGCCTGTTTCGGATGTAAATAAGCGGAGTCTTTCCGGTTAAATGCAGAATGAAGCCTGTTTTGGGGGTAAATAAGGGGAGGTTTTCCGGTTATGCAAGGAAAAATCCCCCATTTTCGAATTTTTCAGGATGATAGCCGGATTTTCTCCGTCTTTTTAAGCCTATTTTATTAAAAATTGTTGTTTAAGCGAAATTTCTCCGCTTATTTTTCCCAGCGGGTGCTTACAAAAATCCGGGTCTTCAACCCCAAACTTTCAATCTCTTTTATTGAATGAAAGAATCATAGTTTCTAATTTAAAAAGCGCCAGCCACCATCCTAGTTCCCAGGAATGGTGGCTGGCACTTTTCAGTTAACGATCAAAGGATTCAAATAGAAAAGATTGTCCTTGTCGATAAAATCGCGGATCATAAACACCGATTTGTTCATCATCATCCACAATGACAACAAATGGGGACCACTCGTAAAGAGTTTTGGCAGCTGGGTTATTTGCGAACAGATAGTCCAGGTCCGCATCCTCTCGGGATTCAAGTACATACAGAGTCTGTTTCGGCTGGAAAATCCCGTCTTCATAGATGGTTACTTTTTCATCTTGTTTCGTGATCACCTGGAAGGTAGTTGGGATAAAACCGGCTGATAGGGCCACTTGCTCATAATCATGGCTGTATTTTTGATGAAAATAATAGCCTTGGAAGCTTTGGAGTGCAACGTGGAGAGCAATGAGGATCCAGGCAGTCCGGAAATAAACTGGCCTGTTTCCAATCGGCTTCTTCCTGGATAAAAAATAAGCACCGGCAATCAAAATCCAGAAAACGAAATCAATAATCGGAATCGTCCCAAAGGTAATTCGCATTTGCGAAAAAGGCTCCAGATAGCCTGTCCCCCAGGCATTAAAGAGATCGCTAGTCACATGGATAATAGATGCAAGCCATCCCAGGAAAAACAATCGCCGATCTTTCACTTTAAAGAAAACCAAACACAGAACATAAAAAAGGGCCGCCCATAACGGTGTTAGAAAAATCGAATGGGTAAGCCCACGATGCCACATTTGATATAAGCCTTCCGTATCCCAAAGTTGCGAAATGACATCAATGTCGGGAATCTGGCTTGCTCCAACCGCGGTGACTAAATATGCCATTCTTGTTCTGCGATCCATCTTTTCTTTATTAACCGTACCATATAAAGAAAGTCCAAATAGTGTATGAGTAATCGTATCCAAAGCTTGTCCTCCGATATTTTGGGGCATGTGGACGGTTCTCTTGCCTCACTAGTCCTGTCAGACAGAAACAAAGAGAGAGAACTTACGTTCGTATTTATGTGGTATAATAAAAAAGCAATAGAATAGGAAACTCATGGGTGGTCAGCTCATCCCCAAAAGAAAGGGGGTGGTGCTGTGACGGTATTCGAAGCATTAATGTTTGCATGTACGTTTGCAAGCTTCATCATTGCA
This sequence comes from Mesobacillus campisalis, assembly GCF_000986785.1. GTDB lineage: Bacteria > Bacillota > Bacilli > Bacillales > Cytobacillaceae > Mesobacillus_B > Mesobacillus_B campisalis. The sequence goes on from NZ_LAYY01000004.1 coordinate 194,964, forward strand.
ATCCTGTCCTTTAACCAAAGAAAATAATCCACCCTTGAGCTTGGCAGCCTGGTGGATTATTCCCATTTTTTAAGGTGTCCCCCTTGCAGGGAACTTTCTATTGCACTGACCGTTGGTGTTACAGCACCAGCGGTCTTTTTTAATATATGTGCTTATGTGATTTTATTATACCCGAAACGGGAAGCAATGAAAACCAAAAGGTTGTTTTGTAAAAGAGCTTATTAATCTGGTTAGGTCGAATCACATTATAGATCGGAAATCATACCGCCATCGACAACGAATTGAGCTCCAGTTGAATAGCTAGAATCGTCAGAAGCGAGGTAGACAACCAAATTAGAAACTTCTTCAACCTCTGCTCTTCTTCTCAGTGGAATATCCTGTTCAAGCTGCTTTAGATATTCTTCAACATCCGGCTGGTCAGCCATAGGGGTTTTGATAATTCCTGGGTGGACAGAGTTTACACGGATGTTATGCTGTCCAAGCTCAGCCGCCGCACCTTTCGTCATACCAGTCACAGCATGTTTGGAAGCACTATAGGCGATAGCCGTTGGCGCACTCACCAAACCATCTACGGATGAAATGTTGACAATCGAACCTACACCAGCTTTTTTCATCGAAGGCAATGTTTTTTGCATTCCGAGGAAGACACCTAGCTCATCTACCTTAAAGGTTAATTCAAAGTCTTTAACAGTCAGTTCTTCCAATGTTTTGAAGATCCCAATTCCCGCGTTGTTGACTAAAACGTTGATAGGACCAAATGTTTCTTCTGTTTTTGCGACAACTTCAATCCAATTTTCTTCATTCGCAACATCCAATTTAAGAGCGATTGCGTTTTCTCCAAGCTCATCTGCGAGTTGTTGGGCACCTTCAAGGTTAAGGTCGGTAATCGCTACCTTTGCGCCTTCTTCCACGAATTTGCGAGCATGCATCGCACCCATGCCTTGTGCTGCCCCTGTAATGATCGCAACTTTTCCATCTAGTTTTCCCATGTTAATTTCTCCTTTCAAGCCAATTTCAATTTAAAAGCCACTTTCCATGTACAATTATTAATTTGTATATTTACTAAACAAATTAATAATAAATCTTTTCTTGATCACATTCAAATAAAGTGCCTTGAATTAAAAATATATCTATATAAAAATAGAAGGATATCTTCCTGTTTTATAAGCAAATCTCTATGGGGACCATTCGAGCAAGGCCGTGCACTTGTGAGAATTAATGAGCAGAAATTCTATAAATGAATTCCTCTCCTGAACAATTCTCCGACAGCATGGGAACGATTTTTCGCTCCAAGTTTTTTTACGGCTGTTTTAACATACTGATTGATTGTTAATTCACTGATGTTCATCGTACTCGCCATTTCCTTAGTGCTTTCTCCCAAGGCGATTCTTCTCATTACTTCTAATTCTCTTCTGCTTAAAAGTCTTGCTGCCTGGCGTTCTTCCGTACTTGTTAACATTTTTCCTACTAATTTCCCATAATCGGTAAAGGAGGATAAAAGCTGATCATCGATTAGGGTATCCTCTTCAAAGTCAGAACTGCAAATGTAACCGAACACGAATGAACCGCAGCAAATGGGAACAACCAGCAAAGAGTTCATGGTAGAAGGGATGGTATATTTAATGCTGACTTGTTTAAGGTATTCTACTCCCTTGCAGTATTTGGCCTTCTTTTCATTGATCGCTGAATAGATAAGGGGGAAGGAACGAATATCTTCACGAATTTCTCCTATATGTACACCCTCGGTTTCGGAAAGATAAATGACCCCCTCAGCCAGATACCCAATGGGGGAATAGCGGACTAAATAAGAATTTTTGACAGGGAATAAAGCCATATAAGTTTCCAAAACTTTAAAAAGCTGCTCCTCATGACTAGCAATATCCTCTAGTCCTTGTATAGCTTGTTGGATAGTATAGTTTGAGACCATATAAATCCCCTTTTTGATAAAATTGATATCTATATTATACAAAATATTCTAACTATTTTGAGTGTTAATCATAAAAGGAGTACAAATTTGATATAAATCCCCCCCTAAATTAAGGAGTATAGTGTTCTAAAAATACGGAATATTCAAAATTTAAGAATGAACGTATCCTTAATGTACACACCTTACATGCTTTGGAGAATTCAAGCTGAGCTGTAAGATGGTGAACGAATCAAGAGGAGGGAAAGAATGACAGTAAAACAGGTTGATGACTTGGATGCAGTGGTCCTGGGTGCTGGTTTTTCTGGATTATACATGCTTTACCGTCTAAGAGAGGCGGGCTATACCACCCGTGTTGTGGAAGCCGGTGATGGGGTCGGGGGAGTCTGGTACTGGAACCGTTACCCTGGGGCGAAGTGTGATATCGAGAGTATTTATTATAACTATACCTTCTCGAAAGAGCTCTACCAAGAGTGGACATGGACATCCAAATATCCAGAGCAGAAGGAAATCCTGAGTTATCTTAATTATGTTGCTGACAAATTTCATCTCCGCAAGGACATACAGTTCAATACCCGAATAACGGCAGCGCATTATGATGAGGCAGCAAACAGATGGAGAGTTCAAATGAACGATGGAACAAGTGTGACAGCGAAGTTCTTCATTTCGGGAGCAGGATGTCTTTCTGCCGCAAACCTGCCCAATTTTAAGGGGTTGGATCGCTTTAAGGGGGATTGGTATCATACCGGAAAATGGCCTCAGGAAAAAGTGGACTTTAGAGGCAAACGTGTAGGCGTGATCGGCAATGGTTCAAGCGGTGTCCAGGCCATCCCCGAAATCGCCAAGGAAGCGGAGCATTTGACCGTCTTTCAACGAACTCCCCAGTATACAATCCCAGCAAGAAACTATCTATATGATCCAGCGTTTGTTCAAAAAACGAAAAATAACTATGAACAAATAAAAAGAATCATGCACGAAACCCCAACCGGAAATGGGATTCAATTTGGCCAGGTTTCTGCCCTTGAAGACTCCCCGGAAGAACGGATAAAGGTATATGAAAAAGCATGGCAAGAGGGAGGATTTGCCTTTACGTCCACCTATAATGACTTATTTACGAACGAAGAGGCTAATAAAACGGCCTCCGATTTTATCCGGTCAAAAATTAGGGAAACGGTCAAAAATCCTGAAACGGCAGAAAAGCTGCTGCCAAACTATCTTTTTGGCACAAAGCGTCCCATTTTGGACACTGGTTATTATGAGACATTTAATCGCGATAACGTTACGTTGGTGGATGTCAAAAAAAGCCCCGTCGAGGAAATCACCCCGAACGGTCTGCGAACAAGCGAAGAAGAACATGAATTGGATATCCTGGTCTTTGCAACAGGTTATGACGGGATGACAGGTCCCTTGTTCAAAATCGATATTCGCGGCAGGGATGGAGTGTCTCTCAAAGAAAAGTGGGAAGATGGAGCGAGTGTTAGAACTTATTTAGGACTGGCGACGGCAGGTTTTCCAAACTTTTTTATGATTACTGGACCTGAGAGTCCCTCGGTACTCGTTAATATGCCTACGGCCATCGAGCAGCATATTGATTGGATTGCCGATTGCCTGGAGTACATGTCCCAAAACGGTGTCGAGACCATGGAGGCTTCAAGGGAGGCAGAAGAAGAATGGAGCAGGCATTGCCGCGAAGTAGCGGAAATGACACTGTATGTAAAAACGGATTCCTGGTACACGGGAGCGAATATTGAAGGGAAACCGCGGAGCTTTCTTATCTATTTAGGTGGGTTTCTCAACTACAAACAAAAATGCAATGAGGTGGCCGATTCGGGATACGAAGGTTTTACATTGTCTGGCGTAAAGACGATCAAATGATGATGAAGGAATTGGAGTGAGGACATGATGACGCAGAATCGTGTAGCCATCATTACGGGAGCCGGAAGTGGGATTGGCAGGGCTGCCAGTTTAAAGCTATCTAATCAAAAAACGTTCGTTGCTTTGGTCGATTTCGATGAAAAAGGTGGAGAAGAAACCCTTTCTCTTGTAAAAGAACAAGGGGGAGAAGGAGTCTATATCCAAGCAGATGTTTCAAGCACTGTGGATGTCCAGAAATATGTATCCTTCGTAAAAGAAAGATATGGAAGGATTGATGTTTTCTTTAATAATGCCGGAATTATGGGGACTCCATCCCTTCTGGCAGATTATAGCGAGGAGAACTTCGACCGGATTATTGCGGTCAATTTAAAGGGAGCCTTTCTAGGGCTTAAATACGTCATCAAGGTAATGGAAGAACAACAATCAGGGGTCATCATCAACACAGCATCAACAGCGGGAGTTCAAAGTACACCGTTTTTAGGAGGATATTCAGCAAGCAAACATGGTGTGGTAGGTTTGACCAAGACAGCAGCTGAGGAATATGGGCCTAAGGGAATCCGGATCAATGTTATTTGTCCGGGAGGGGTAATGACAAATATGACGAAGGATATGGATATGTCCGACCCAATTCAAAACGGGCCGTTAAGGAGACCAGCCTCCCCTGAGAAATTGCGAATGTTGTATCCTTTCTAGCATCCGATGAAGCTAGTTATATGAATGGTTCGATTGTGACTGTGGATGGAGGCTTAACTGTTTAAATTTTAAAAGAATTAGAGATACCACAAAATGTAAACGCATACATTCTAAATAGCGCTTGGCAAAAAAATACGAGAGGTGAATTGGCTGTGAAAAATAGAATCGATCCTGAGTTAAGAGAAGTACTGGACATTTTCCCGCCACTTGATTTGGATAATGTGGAAGCAACGAGACAGTTTATGCATGAAATGTCCCAATCAATTGAGACACCTGTAGACCCATCGCTTTCCATATCAAATCGGATGATCCAAGGCCCAGCAGATAACCCTTCCGTCCGGGTCCGGATTTATGAGCCAAAGGAAAAAACAGAACTCCTGCCTGGATTATTATGGATTCACGGTGGAGGTTATGTGTTAGGGGTCCCTGAAGGGGATGATGTATTGTGCCAGAGATTTGTCACTGAAGGGAAATGTACCGTTGTCTCGGTCGATTATAGACTGGCCCCTGAAAACCCTTATCCCGCGGGGCTGGAGGATTGCTATTCAGCTCTTCAGTGGTTCTCAGAAAACGCTGCAGATTTAGGGGTAGACCCTTCATGTATAGGTGTGGCAGGTGCCAGTGCGGGCGGAGGCTTAACCGCAGCCCTTTCATTACTCGCCAGGGATCGCAAGGGTCCGGAGCTATGCTTCCAGATGCCGCTGTACCCAATGATTGATGATCGGAACAACACACCTTCCAGTCTGGAGATTACCGGCAACATGATATGGAATCATGATTTGAACCAAAAAGGCTGGAGTATGTATTTGAATGGTATCAATGGTACAGAAAATGTCCCGGCGTATGCCGCAGCCTCCCGAGCAACGGATTTATCTGGACTTCCATACACCTATACTTGTGTGGGACAATTGGATCCATTCCGTGATGAGACACTCAGTTATGTCCAAAAGCTTTGCCAGGCTGGAGTAGATGTTGAGTTTCATTTATACCCTGGGTGCTACCACGGCTTTGAAGGCGTTGTACCGCAAGCGGGCATAAGCCAGCGGGCACTTGCCGAGTATATTGGGGCCGTGAAACATGTGCTGCATCGTCAGCAGCCTGTAGAAAAGAGATAACAATCTAAAATATGCTCCCCTTATAGTAAATCATACTTAGGGGAGTATTTTTGTTAGAAGGATGTTAGGGGAGTGACTTAGAAAGGTAATCAAGTCGCCGAATAAATTTTTAATTACTTTTTAATAATGTATCTTCTGAATAAAAGCCAGATTGTTGCCGATCACATTTTTAGTTATTGTGAAAAAATGTACTAAAAGTAACAGAGTTTAGTTTAACAAGATGGTTTCGATTTTTATACGGAGATAAGGATGTATTTGAATTGAAAATGTAAGTATCTAATGGAACAAACGGAAGCGTTGATCCCCAGGGAGGATTAATGTTTTTTTTGTGGAATTTTTTATTGAACAAACAGAGTTTGGTTAAAGAAGAAAAAGGCATGGAAAGGTATCAGAAAAAGGGATATGAAGCATTGGAAATGTAAGTATTCCTTGTTCAACTAGCGGATGTTTTGATCCAAGAAGGATGAAGGCATTTTTTTGATATTAACCATCCCTAATTAATTGATGAATTTGTTTTAAAAGATAATTGAAGTAAATGGTAAAATAACCCTGTGTGGGGGGATGAACATGACAAAACAAATAGCTCTTATAACAGGAGCAAGCGGCGGATTTGGATTACCAACAGTTATTGAACTTGCTAAATCAGGTTTTCAAGTCGTTGCAGGTGTTCAATATTTATCAGAAAAAGACATTGTTTTAACGGAAGCAATAAAACACAAAGTTGAGAACTCCGTAAATGTAGTGAAACTTGATATAACAGTCGAAAAAGACATCGAAAACGTGAAAGATTATATTTTTTCAACATACAAAACGATAGATGTTGTCGTCAATATCGCAGGTTACTCATTGGGTGGTCCTGCTGAAGATATATCGCTGGAAGATTATAAAAAGCAATTTGATGTCAATCTCTTTGGAACGATTGCTGTTACCAAGACTTTTATTCCTTATATGAGAGAAATCCGAAAAGGGAAAATTATTAACATGGGTAGTATCAGTGGGACATTAGCTTTCCCTGGCTTAACCCCTTATGCATCATCGAAATTTGCTCTGCGAGGTTTTAGCGAATCTTTAAGATTGGAATTACTTCCGTTCAATGTTCATGTATGTTTGCTTGAGCCAGGTACTTACAAAACGCCAATATGGGAAAAGGGTCTAAAAGAATTAGAAGGAATAAAAGTTCATGATGATTATAAACCAATGATTGAATTTGCTCAAAAGGGTTCAAAAATGGGGCTCGAAAAAGGTGGGGACCCAATTGAAGTGTCAAATATCATTAAAAAACTATGTTTAAAAGAAAAACCTGGTTTTTACCATCCTATTGGTAAGGATGCCATAGGCTTGGTTCGATTAAAGAAAAAAATACCGTGGTTTATTACTGAATATTTCTTGACTAAAGGTTCTGTTAAACAACTCCGTTGATACTCATTCAGTTTAAGTCAATGCCGTTTGATTTATTTCAATTAATTCATACATACTACTGATCACTCAAAAGAGCGGTAATCTAGGACTAACGCTCTTTTGTTAAACCTCTTATTGAACGACGGGAGATTAGTTTAAGACAGTTATTGGACTATCGGTCTATTTATTCTCAATGTTCGTATTATGTTAAGGAATAAAACGAATTTGAGGTGGATAAATGAAAGCCATTGTGTACACAAGGTACGGTCCCCCCGATGTTCTTGAACTGAAACAGGTACAAAAACCTATTCCAAAAGAAAATGAAATCTTAGTTAAGGTAAAAGCCACAACCGTAACAGTGGCAGATATTCGGTCACGAAGTTTTACAGTTCCACCGGCCTTCTGGTTACCTGCACGTATAACTCTTGGTTTGAGAAAACCAAAAAAAGGGATATTAGGAATGGAGTTAGCTGGCGAAGTGGAGTTAGTTGGTAAAAATGTAAAAAGGTTTAAGCAAGGAGACCAAGTTTTTGCAGCATCCTTGACAGGATTTGGTGCTTATGCCGAATATAAGTGTTTGGAGGAAGATGGACCTGTAGCTATTAAGCCTTCCAATATAACTTACGGCGAAGCAGCTGCGATTCCTATTGGAGCTCGTACAGCATTGTATTTTCTGAGGAGAACAGGTGTTAAGAGCGGTCAATCGGTTTAGTCTACGGTGCTTCAGGAAGTGTAGGAAGTTATGCAGTTCAGATTGCCAAATATCTCGGAGCAAATGTTACAGGCGTATGCAGTACCACGAATTTGGAATTAGTAAAATCTCTGGGAGCTGACAATGTAATTGATTATACAGTAGAGGATTTTTCTAGTACCGACGAAACATATGATGTTATCTTCGAAGCGGTAAACAAGAGTTCCTTTTCAGCTTGTATGAAATTGTTAAAGAATAACGGCACCTATATAAATGTTACTGAACCGCTACCAAGTGTTGAAATGTTATGGACTAAATTGACGAGTAGCAAGAGACTATTATTAAGCCGAAATTCACCTGAAACCTCAGAAGCATTGAACTTCCTTAAAGAACTTGTTGAGATGGGGAAGTTAAAGGTGGTCGTCGACAGATATTATTCGCTGGATGAGATTGTGGAAGCTCATAGATATGTCGAGAAAGGACACAAGATAGGCAATGTAGTTATAAATATGGAACATACACACCTTATTTAAATTAGACTTTTAACCAGTTTATGCTCAGGGTCAAAGCTCTGGTTGGATGTATGCCTAATAGCCCACCTAAGTTCAAATATGAATGAAAAAGCTTGTTGAATGCGTTTTAAGCTATAGGGGTTAGTGGAAGAAATAAAAAACAAAAAATAAGATAAGTCTAACAATGGTCGTTAGAATTCGGATATCGCTCTTCTTCGATTGACTATAAAACCGTGACAAATGTCTATACCTAGGACATTCACTGAGAATAGCATAAGAAAAAGAGGAGGTGAACTAAAAATGAATTTGCCATTTCAAGAAGATCGTCAATTTGGATTCGGTCACGGTTTTGGGTTTCCGTTTCATCATGGATTCCATCATTTTCCGGTTCATCATGGGTTCCACCATTTTCCGTTCCATCATGGGTTCCACCATTTTCCATTCCACCATGGATTCCATCATTTTCCGTTTCATCATGGATTCGGATTTCGTTGAAATAGATATTGAATGATAAGAAAGCGAAAAAACATACTAGGGGTTTATCAAGTAGAAATAAAAGACATGGATAAAGTTTGTAGAAGGAGAACTAAGACCATGTCCTACATTCGGGGTTTATAACAAGCAACGTTGAATATATGTGAGATCCATACTGAAAAACTAACGAAGCACTTGCTCAACAATCGGGCGCTTTTCTTTAACAAGGAGGCGTCTTTTTCTAATCAATCAAGATTCTGGAGCAACACTTTTAAATTGAGTATATTAAGGTGTAGAAGAGATTGTGTAGAATTCTACTTAAACTAGCGGGTGCGTTGATCCAGAAGGATTAGCCGCCTTTTTTTGTTGAATCCTTTATTGAACAAACGGAGTTTAGTTAAGGAAGGAAAATTAGTGAATTACAATTTTAGTTGTACACATAATATTCCCTTTGATATTTATAATTGGTCAGCAAATTATGTATGGAACCGCTTCTATCCGATTCATCGCCTTTTAAACCAAAACGGACTATACAAAATATAAAAGCCTATGATCATCACTAACTCCATCGAAAATAGATACCACGGCCATGGACCAAGATAATTTAAAGGTGAAGAAGTATTCCCTGGCTTATGCATGATATAGAGATAGTTCGCCCGCAACCATTTATTTAAGAGAAAAATGCATGCAGCATAAAAGTCTACAATTAAAACGGTGGTCCAAATTGAACGAATGGTCGGCCTAAATTTACATGAAACAACCATAAACAAAATGGCTAGCAGTACAGTTCCATGCGATACAAAAAACTGGACATATCGAAAATGAGGAAATGAAAAATGTCCAAGATTTGGAGTAAGTATTGCTTGAATAGAACTAGCCAACCCAGCAAAATACATAAATGCAAGTAGTTTGCAATTATTTCTTAGCAACATTATGATAGCCAGAAATACAGCAAGGTCACTAAGGTGAAGCGGTAGAGCAGTTTTAACTGACCATTCATTCTCGCTTAAAAGCCATACATGATAACAACTTTCAGATAACACTAATAGAAATGCTAAAGAAAAACGAATAAGCCGATCTTTACTCCCCTCCTGAAAGGTCTTTCTAAAGAAAACGGAAAGTATGCAGAGAGTTAAGATAATTCCCATTGTTAATAAGTGTTCACCTGAAAAAAGGCGAAATGATTCTTGTTTTGAGTGAAAGGAAAAAAAGGAGTTCATTTTATTACCTCTTAATAGTAAATTTTATATTATTTTAATTTCAAATCATTAAAAATGTAGCGCGCAAACCATTAAAGAAATCCTCGACTTTAACTGATATTTAAGGTGCTGGAAATGTATAACTGAATAAGACTTTGTAACTTAATTAAAAATAAACTGGAGATAATCGGACAGTTTATTGTTGATCTTGTTGGTTGGGACTCTGATGTTTATCGGTATAAATATTGGATTGAGCAATGCTTTACCACCTGGGGCTGTTGCTGGTTCTTGCTTTAGTAGGGCAAAATAAAGAAAAAGCGTGCGTCGATCTTAGGGAGCTACTAAGAGCATACATTTTAAAAAGTAGGTAACATCACAGCCCAAAAATAAATTTGGGCTGTGATGTATTTAATGGAAAGTGTGGACTTACAATCCATATGATCCGGCTGGTTACTGGCCTTTTTGATTTTGGCCGCTTATTCCTGTAACAAGTGGGACAAAATTTTTCGCAACTTGTCCAACGTTATTCCCTCGATTCATGCTATAAAAAGCTGCTGCGCCGATTCCTGCGGATGCGAGCAGTGACAGCCATATTCGTTGTTTTTGCATATCCTCAACCCCCTTGATGTTATTACCTTATTATTATTTATTAACTAAATAAAATTATGTTGGTGATAATTGTATTAGGGCCAAAATCTTAACAGTGTTTATTACCTTCATTATGTTCAATTTTCCCGTTTATTGGTTACTTTTTTGTTAAAAGACAACGTGTCACTGGTGAAATATTAGTTAAAGGTGACAAAAAAGTTTAACGGGGGACCCGCGATTTCAATAAGGAACAAGCAATCGGATTTCTTTCAATAGCTTGAGTATTAAGCCAGATGGCATCAAGAGTGTAAAACGGGTGCAAGAGTTAAAGACGGGGACTGCTGCGAAAGTCTTTTTTTCTTCTTGTACGAACGGGGCAGGTTTGCTAATGTATTGAACCTAAAAGCATTTTTACTTACTTTTGTTATTGTTTATGTATTAATCAGTCTTCCTTCAATATTAGGTGTAGGCTACGTTATTGATTGGGTTCCAGAAACAACATTATGGCAAAAGTTTAAGGGATATGTGATTGCCGGACTTCTTAATAATTTTGTTATAAAAACTGTGATAGCCGTTATTGTAGGACTTATTGTTAGTTTTATTATTTTTAGGAGGAAACAGTCTAAATGTTCCCAAAGTTTGTGAAGCAATGTACTAAAACTCATATGGTGCTTTAGTTTAAAATCATAAGCCTAATTTCTCGCTAAAAATAAGGAGGGATTAGGCGTTTATTATTTAATGATGTAATCTACACATCTTGACGATACCTCCATTGGTAAATGCATTGGAAACTAATGGTAAACATTGTGGGGATTGCTAATTTAAAAACAATATAATTATAGAAGGCTTAAATCAAACTGGTGAATCCTGTAATGATTTAAGCCTCCATTTGTTTATTTAGATAAAAAAACCTTAAGGTTGTGTGTAATAATCCGGAGATGTAGCGCAGCATCATGCACAAGTATACGGCAATGCTAACATTTTGTGGGAAAATTCCCACATGATGTCCCAACCCCTTTTTATGGTTTATTTTTTAGGTAAAATTAAGAAAAAGGAATGGAGGAGGAAGATGAAGCCATATCCATACAAAACGATTCGAGGAACGCAAATATTAAATTTTATTCATTATCTCCATGGATTGGATTACTTAGCAAAAGAACAATCTATTTTTAACGATTGGTATCGAATGCATTTAGATTTAATGTTTGATCCACATTATAGAGATAAAAATAATCCAAATCATGACTGGGACTCCTATAATACGGCCAAAAAGATACTCAGTGACGGAGGAACATTAAAAATAAATCAGAACAGCAGCTATAATGAAATCGTTTCGGCGGTTAATTTCGTTCACGAACAAGCAGATACCTTATCATTTATTTCCAATCATTTGTTAGGAATTTTGCTTAAGAATCTAAATAGAACTGACTATTTGAATAAAGAAAAAAAGGTAAATATGGATTACTTTAAGAAATACCGAATTCTTATGTCTCACAGCAGTATTTATTTAAAACTGGATAAAAGGGCATTGCAACATGAATTAAAGAAGAAAAGATACGAGCAATCCGTAGAAATAGAAAAGACGTTCAAGGACGATTTTTTTACCGGAAAGAGTATTCTTTCAACAGTACAGGATCTGGGCGTTTATATTGATGCATTATTAAAGCAAACGGATTTTAGCATAAGCAGATTTTCCAAAAATTATAAGCGATTGTTAAAGTTTAAATTAGGTATGTATGCAGAAGTCCTGTTGGATATCAAAAGTGCTTTCGTTATTCCTGATTTGTATATTAAACGTGCCATTTCAAATGAGGTGTCCAGTTATTTGGAAAATGCAAGCTCATCTTATAAGAATTTGGATTTTCATACCAAGATGAATGAAATTGGGAGTTTTGTCAAAAAGCAAAATAAGTTTCAAAGGCTATTTGAAGCTGCAGGTATGTGTGAGTTATGGTCCGACAAGGTAAAAAAGCATGCTCCCTTACCTGATGTTATACATTATATCGATATTGAAAAATTTATAGAGGAGGATGAAAATCATGAAGTCTAATTTTCATATAAGTAAAAATGACAGAAAAGTGGGAGGAACTGCCCATTTATTACACAAGCAAAAATTGGCTGGAGGTATTCATGCATTCGAGGAAAGTTTAAGAGAAGAAGGCAGGCAAGAGATTATGAATGGATTGAGGCCCTATTATAACCAACTTGAAAGAGTCGAACAGAAATTGGATAAAATGATGGAGCAGCAAGGATTAAGCTTTAAACCAAAGATGAAACGAGTCAAATAGAAATCATAGTCAGGATAAAGCAATTGAAATTTCAGTGCAAAGGGGATGGAGACCATGAAGAGATTAAAAAGACCAGAATTTGATCTTATCATCGAAAATAGTTATGAAGATATTGCTGAATCAGGAATAGTTATACCTTCTTTTGAACAAATGATTAACTTTCTGGATAAGACCGTATCCAATAAGTTCGAAATTGTAAGAAACAGGATAGATGTCATTACAGATCCGTATGGAACCTCGGCATTACAACACATGCCAAAAGAAGAATGGTATCAATATTTAGTTGATAATCATCTCTTTTTCAGAAATAAAGGGAAATTCATCAATGTGCCTCTAAAAGAAGTATGGTAACAAAGAAAAAAAGAGTTCCTAAAAATTTCTTAGAATAGTAGTTCACTTTGAGTTAGTCGGTCATTGAGGTTAGTATTTGATGATTCCGATTGTTTAAAAAAGTCTCTATAAAGCTTAAAAGGAATGATAATTGAATGAGTAGTAATAGCTTGGACAAAAGAGACATTTTGTTTAATTACGTAAAGGAATATTTATACCTTTACTACGACTTCAGGGCTGTTCAAGTCCAAATGGTAAATGAGAATTTATTCAAAGCCGTAACTGACAAGGGAATGATGTTTGAAAAGAATGTTGAAGTACACTTGTATAATGATTTCCAATTCGAAAAGGTAATTGCAGTAAGGCAGGCATCCCGGATTCGTTTCTCTGAATCTAATGTTTATAATGATTCACACCAAAGAAGTAGGGAGATTTATATAAATTGTTATCTCCGTCTTGTTTTTGATACTTCCTTGAATTATGTAACACAGGGGTCTGAAAAGGGTCTTTTCATTTGTATTACTACAGACGCTAGAAGGATAGAATTGGACATTACCAATGGTCAAATCAAAGTAATCTCTAAGACAAAAACTCCTGTCTTTGTTACTGATTTTAAAAGAAGTTTAAAAATCTATTAAACAAAAATAATCCACCTTTGCCATAGCCTAGATGGATTTATTCTTGCTGTGTGCTACTCTACTACAAAACCTTGCAGCCAGTCCCCCTTATGCTGTCTTTCCCATGTCCCCAGGAACAGAGGAGCATGTCCGGCTATTTCCTCCTCAACACACCTTTTTTCACAAGATTAATAAGCGTCCCTTTATTTTTATACCGCTGATAGGCGATCAGGCGATTCAAATCCTTTATGGTCAGCTGCGATGGTTCAATGGCCAGTTCAAATTCACCATTGACCTTTTCAATTATAGAGAGCGCATAATCGATTTGTTTTGGTGATAGAGTGTAATCTTCATCCGCTTCAACTTGTGAGGCCGAGGCTTGTTCGGCTAATGAGGATTGCAAAGAGGCCGTGTGTTCCTTTACCTTGGCATCCACCAAAGCCTCTATTTCTGATTGGCTGTACGTCTTTTGATTGGCATCCTGAGCGGGCTTAAAAAACTTTCCGATAATCCCCTTAAGCATGGTTTCACTTCACTATCAATTGTTCCTTTCTTACTATTATCAAAAGAATCTCTTGGAAAAACAATAGCTAAATTACATTTTATGGATAGATTTACCTAAAAACCCCAGACGTAGGGGATTCATAATCCAGGAGGAATAGGAAGTTTGTTATCAATAAATGTATAATTTTGGAGAATTAACTAAATTGTTGTAGTATAATAAAGGAAAATGACACGTGGAGCGTATATTATGGCGATTACGATACCAGATAATATTAGGTCCTCGGTTACTGCTGGAGAACGGCTATTTTTCCGCACCCTTAAAAACTATTTGCCGGATGATTATATTGTCTACTATGAACCTGAGATATTAGGAAAACGGCCTGATTTTGTGATTATTGGACCAGAGTTGGGAATCGTTGTTATAGAAGTAAAAGATTATACAAAGAACACCTTGCTGCAAGTCAATCATGAGGAATGGCATATTGTCGCTTCCAACGGGGTGCAGTCTGTCCAAAAAAGCCCGTTGAAACAGGCAAGGGATAATATGTTTCATGTGGTGGACGTACTGAAAAGAGATAAAAACCTGGTTCAACTGGAAGGGAAATATAAATTCCAGCTGAAATTTCCTTATGGACATGGCGTTGTTTTTACCCGGCTCTACTCTAAAGAATTTATTGAAGAAGGATTGTATTCCGTGATTGCTCCCGAATTTTGCCTGACAAGAGATGAAATTGATCCAGATAAGGAGAGCTTTTCGGAAGAGATTCTCATGGAAAAGATCCTCAACATGTTTGTCGTCCCTTACCGACTGCGTGAACCACTATCCTTTGAAGACATCAATGCAATCCGCTATCATCTGTTTCCCGAGGTTCGGATCAGTGCGGAGTTCAAGCCGCCGGTTCCATATCAGGATCAGCTGCTGCTGTCTCTGCATGATATCAAAACCATGGACCTCCACCAGGAAAACCTAGCCAAGCAAATTGGGGACAAAAACCGTCTAATTCGCGGGGTGGCAGGAAGCGGGAAGACCATTATCCTGGCGAGCAGGGCAAAGATGCTGGCAAAGCAGCATCCTGATTGGAAAATCCTGATTCTTTGCTATAACATTTCACTTTCTAACTCTATTCAGCAAATGATTTTGCACATGCTCAATGAACCAGAGGATTTATTTGATTTCGATTTTTCCGCCGAGAAGCCTGAAAACGCTGCGAGCAGCAAGAATATTCTGGTCCGAAATTTTCACTCTTGGTTAAAGAATGATTTGAGGATCCATGAGCGCCAAATCCCTGTGCTTCTGGAAAAACTCAAGAACAAAGAAGCCATTCTTCCTACCTATGATGCAATTTTAATTGATGAGGGTCAGGATTTTGAAGCGGATTGGCTTAGTCTAGTCAGTTCAGTATTGAACGAAAATACCCAATCTCTATTATTAGTGGAAGACCGGGCCCAAAGCATTTATAAACGGAAACGCTCTCTCGTCCAGGATACTGGGCTTAGCTTTCAGGGACGGTCAAAGGTTCTCTCCATCAATTACCGAAATACAAAGCAAATCGTAAAGTTTGCCTGGGACTTTTACCGTAAGCATTCGATGTTTAAAAAGAAAGTGGTCAATCGGGATTTAGAAGGGGAAATTATTGCACCTCAAAGTACCAAGCGGAAAGGTCCGGAGCCTGGAATACTCAAGGCGAAGAACTTTCCGGAAGAGATGCAGCTGGTGGCCAGGATGATTCAGAAACTTCATCAACAACGAAATGTGCCCCTGCATGAAATGCTAATCCTTTACCGTGTCAAGAAAACCCACAAGCACCATATTATTGACACTATTAAACGGACCTTGGCAGCTGCAGACCTGCCTTTCTATTGGATTACCGAAAACGAAAATTCGAAACGGTCGTTTGAAAAAGAAGATAACCGCGTCAAAATAAGTACAATCGACAGCAGCAAAGGACTGGATTTTCAAGCCGTGTTTATCGTTAATGTCGATTCGATGCCATTTCCGTTAGAAGAAGACAAAGAACGGGAAGTGTCACTCTTCTATATCGGCATGACCAGAGCAAAAGAATATCTTTGTCTGTCCTATTCAGGTGTGTCGGAGTTTACTCAATATCTGGATACTGTAAAAGAGGAGCGGGAGAAGAGGGGGCAGGGGGTGAAGGTGAGCAATTAAGGGTGAAGGGAGAAATTAGAAGCGACGGAACGATTCTTCAGCGTCATTCGTGGGTCGACTAGGATAAAATATAAAGTATGTAGAAATCATTGGCTGGATAGGAATTTTAATTGATACCACTCTACATTGGATGAGAAAGATCATATGTTCGTTTATCTATGGTATAATTAAGAAGCAATAGAATAGGAAACTTAAGGGTGGTCAGCTCATCCCCAAATGAAAGGGGGTGGTGCTGTGACGGTATTCGAAGCATTAATGTTTGCATGTACGTTTGCAAGCTTAGTCATTGCGATATTGTCATTTAACCAAAGAAAATAATCCACCCTTAAGCTTGGAGGCATAGGTGGATTATTCCCATCTTAAAGCTGTCCCCCTTGAAGGGAACCTTCTATTGCACTGACCGTTGGTGTTCGAGCACCAGCGGTCTTTTTAATATATGTGCTTTTATATCTATATTATACCCGAAACGAAAAGGAATGAAAACTAAAAACCAAGCCCACTAAAATCACCCTTCCAAGATTTGTTATAATAAAATCAATAAACCCACCCCGAGGTGTTCACATGAAACAAGGAATCTACGAGGAAATTATCAACCAACAACTAAAAAAAGAACTAGAAACCCTCGACATTGAAGAATTCGAAATCGGCACTGACCAAATCGATCCTGAGGAAGCGAGAAAGCTCCTTTCCACCTATATATCTGCGATTACCAGAAAAGCTTTAAAGTTCGTCCGAGATAATGAGAGCGATGGAAACCAAGCGCTCATGGACCAAATCAGAACTTGTAATGAGATCATTCAAGTTCTCAGTGAACGATTGGATGACGAAGAGTTCGAGG
The DNA here is from genome assembly GCF_000986785.1 of Mesobacillus campisalis. Taxonomy (GTDB): domain Bacteria; phylum Bacillota; class Bacilli; order Bacillales; family Cytobacillaceae; genus Mesobacillus_B; species Mesobacillus_B campisalis. Next base: position 212,177 of record NZ_LAYY01000004.1, read on the forward strand.
CCTTGCAAATCGATGAGGAAGGAGAAATCCTCACTTCCATTTATTCGAAAATGAACTCAATCCGAAGTATCCGTAAAGGAGAAGTCGTCCGGCCAGTTACACCGATTTCGCAAAGCTCCCTGTTTACAGGCTCTAGCTATGAACCCAATATGCTGGGAGAGCTAAAAAAAGAAATTCTATCCGCTGACCGGATTGATATGCTGGTTTCATTCATTAAATGGAGTGGTCTTCGCTGCATCATCGAGGAGTTGAAGACGTTCACTTCCCAACCAGATAAACAGCTCCGAGTCATCACCACCTCATATATGGAGGCGACTGATTACAAGGCCATTGTAGAATTGAGCAAGCTGCCAAATACAGAAGTTAAGATTTCCTATGATGTAGAACGCACACGGCTGCATGCCAAGGCCTATCTATTTAAAAGAGAAACAGGATTCAGCACGGCCTATATTGGTTCCTCCAACCTATCTAATCCAGCGTTAACTGCAGGGTTGGAGTGGAATATGAAGGTCACCGAAAAAGACTCATTTGATATCATTCGCAAATTTGAGGCAACCTTTGAAAGCTACTGGAATGATTCCGAATTTAAACCTTTTGATCACAACGACCAATTAGACCGTGAACAGTTAACACTAGCGTTATCAAAAAAGAAAGCGGAAGAGAGCAACCTCTCTATCCTTTTTGACATTCAGCCTTATCATTACCAAAAGGAAATTCTGGAGAAGCTGCAGGTAGACAGAGAAGTGCTTGGCCGGAATAGAAACCTGCTTGTTGCAGCCACTGGGGTAGGGAAGACCGTCATTTCTGCTTTTGATTATAAGCGATTTAAACACACTAATAAAAATAACGCCAAGCTGTTATTTGTCGCTCATAGAGAAGAAATCTTAAAACAAAGCCTGGATACGTTCCGGGTGATCCTTAAAGACCCGAATTTTGGGGACATGCTAGTTGGCTCTTACCAGCCTGAATCCCTTGACCATCTATTTGTAAGCATACAAAGCTTTAATAGCCGGAAACTGAATCAGCACACCACTCCAGACTACTACGATTTTATTATAGTGGATGAGTTTCACCACGCAGCAGCTGATTCGTACCAGAAGTTATTATGCCATTATCAACCAAAAATCTTACTTGGATTAACGGCTACCCCAGAGCGAATGGACGGTAAAAATGTTCTTTCGTATTTCAATGACACCATCTCGGCCGAAATGCGCCTTACGGAAGCTATTAATCGTAAGCTGCTTAGTCCGTACCAATATTTTTGTGTGAGTGACACTGTCGACCTTTCGAAGCTAAAATGGGGCAGAAAAGGCTATGAAATCCGTGAACTGGAAAATGTATATACAGCCAATACAAGGAGGAGCAGCCAAATTGTAAACAGTCTCTATAAATATGTAACTGCTATAGAAGACGTCAAAGGACTAGGCTTTTGTGTTTCAATTGAGCATGCCAAGTATATGGCGGATTGTTTTAACCAAGCTGGCATTCCCTCCGTGGCCCTGTATGGGAATATCGATCCTAAAGTACGGAGAGAAGCACAAGGGAAGCTTGTATCTGGCCAGCTAACCTTTATTTTCGTCGTTGATTTATATAATGAGGGAATTGATATTCCGGAGGTAAATACAATTTTGTTCCTGCGTCCAACGGAAAGCTTGACCGTTTTCCTTCAACAGCTAGGTCGCGGGCTAAGGTTAGCGGAAGGAAAAGAATGCCTTACAGTCTTAGACTTTGTCGGCCAAGCCCATAAAAATTACACTTTTGAAGACAAGTTCAGGGCATTAATCGGGAAAACAAAGCATTCCGTACAATACTATGTGGAAAATGGCTTTTTCAATTTGCCGAAAGGGAGCTTTATTCAGTTAGAGAAGCAGGCAAAGGAATATATTCTGCGGAACATCAAAGCAAGCACCAATACGAAAAGCAACCTGATTGCAAGGATGAAATATTTTACCCAGGATACAGGTCTCGAACTAACTTTAGGGAACTTCCTAAATCATTATCGTCTTTCGCTCTACGACTTCTATGGAAAAAGTCGTAATCGCAGCTTCACCCGCATGCTAGTCGAAGCGGGATTAAAAAAAGAGTTTACCTGGGAGCACGAGGACATTGTGACCAAACGGCTTCAGAACCTTTTTTTCTTGGATTCGAGCACCATGCTGCGATTCTTGATTACCTATATAGAAGAAGGCGTGGTAAGGAGCGAGGAAGAGAAGTTAATGCTGAACATGTTTTATTACTCCTTCTATAAAGACAACCCAGAAAAAGAAGGACTAGGATCTATTGAGGAAGGCGTACAACAAGTCCTGTCGAATGTTGATTTTGAAAACGAGATCCTTGCAATCCTTAGTTACCTATATGAATCGCTTGAAACCTTGGAGATTGAGAACGATTTTCCATTCCCTTCTCCATTAAAAGTCCATTGCAGCTATTCGACCACACAGGTACTTGCAGCACTAGGATATTACAATGAAGAGCAAACACCAGCTTTCCGCGAAGGAGTCAAGTACTTCCCGGATAAAAATCTAGATATCTTCTTCATTACCTTAAATAAGTCAGAAAAGGATTTCTCGCCATCGACACTATATGAGGACTATGCTATCAGTGATACCCTTTTTCACTGGCAAACCCAAAGCAAAGTAACCGAAACAAGTCCAACTGCACAGCGGTACATTCATCACAGAAAAAACAATCACCAAATCGCTCTATTCGTTCGAGAATACAAACAACAAAGCGGCCTTACCGCACCTTTTACCTTCTTAGGAACAGCCGACTACATCAGCCACTCCGGAAATAAACCAATGAGTTTTATTTGGAGGTTGAGAGAGGAAATGCCTGCTGGGTTGGTGGGTAGGGCGAATAAGAATATATTGTGAAAAAAATGTATTACAGTGGGTTTTAGTTAGGATTCTGACGTCTATTTAAAATATCAGTTATATAACATATCAATCATAATACATACATGACTAAAAATTAAAAAAGTGACTTAAATGTTACGCTTAAATAGTCATTCTGATCACATGCAAACACTCGCTATTTCTATTTAGAAGGTGTATACCACTTTAATTTATAAAAGGTTTATAGAAAACATTAACAATTATTGGTTATTCTGTCTTATAATAAGTTGGAAGCTTATAGTAAAACATATATAAGATGATTTTAAAGTGAAACTATTTGTTAATTATTACTGAATTGTAAATATTTATATTAGTAATTATAAGGGGAGAGTTACGATTGGAACAACTTACTGAATTCATTAGATGCTCTAAAGAGGAACTTGATAAAAAAAGAGATTCTTTAGAGGAAATAAATAAAAACATTTTGAATTTCCTTGACACTTACTTTATAAAAGATAAAAAAATAAATAATGTAATGGTGCAAGGTAGGGTAAAAGGTACATCCAGTTTATCGGAAAAAATTATTAGGAAAAGATATGCGGATAGGTATAAATCAGACCATGAAAAATTTATAGATGAATTACCAGATTTAATAGGTATTAGATTAGTGTGCTTATTAGTGGACCAAGAAATTGAAGTTTTTGAAAGTATTCAATCAACGTTTACAGAAAGTGTTGGAGATGGCTTTTACTCAATCCCGGAGCTTCTTGGAAGTAAAAATAACCTAGTGATAAATTACCATAACCAACCAGAGGAACAAAAAAATAAAAAGAAAATATATAGAATGTCTTGTAGATGGATAGGAGAGGAACAAGAGATCCCCGTTGAGCTCCAAATTAAGTCGTTAATAAATATGTTTTGGGGTGAGATTGAACACATGCTTTTTTATAAGAACTATACATATATGATAGGATCCGATTTCTATACTAATATCATGGATTCTATATTTAAAAATCTGGTAGCAATAGATGCTCAGCTAAAGCAGATGAGTCATCAATTATCTCAAAAATCTAAAGAAGAACAGTTCCAAGAAATGAAACAGATGTTCGCGAAATTAATGTATAATATGTTTTATGAAAATTTCCGTGAAGAGCTGATAGATATTGAACTTGATTTTCGTGAAGTATATGACTTAATGGTACAAATAGAGTTTAAAGATGTTACGACAATAGGTAGAGCCCAAAATACTATGACAAAGTTAATTAATACTGTATATGATAGATCAGAATTTACGAGTAGTTTATTTGCTTTTGAAAACTATGATCTTAATAGCACAATTCTTAGAGAAGAAAGAAAGGAACTAGGTGTGGTTCTTGGTCAACTGTCTCAATCAAACGATGTGTATTGGATTGCTTTAATTGGACTTTATAGGTTATTAAATAATAAACAATCAATAACTGAAGTAATTGATTGTTTAGCGAACGATCTAATGTCTTTCTATTCTAGATTTGATAGTATATTTGATCCCGAGGATGAGGCTGCTATTGGTAAACCACTATATAAAAGAGGTATAGAATTAGGGATTGTAAATGCATTCAGTAATTATAAGAAACTAGATTTTTTCATAATTGAAGTTTATCAGAGCAAAATCTTTGTAACATTGCATGATTTTCTTAAAGGAATAAAAGAGCCATTTCTTTCACTTACCCAAAGTGAAATTGAGAAAAATGGTGAAATAAAGATATTAAATGTTATTAAGGGAGCAACTTCCTTAAAAGTTATGTCTGTGATTGAGAAAAAAATAGGAATTGAATACCTTAAACAAATATATACATTAATCGAAGATACGGAAATGAGTGGCTTAATTTTTAACATGCAGAAGTTTAAAGAATTACTTGATAATCAACGAGACCTAGTAACTGAGGAATTAATTCAATTGTTTATTAACAGTAGGGAGGAGGGGGAAAACTATGAATAATGAAATGGACTATGAGTTAGAATTGGAAAAAGATGTACTTCTTACCAAAGGATTTATAAAGGTTAAACAGGGTAATTTTGATATGTGTCTCATTTCGTTAAGAGCTGAGGAGTTAATTAAATATTCAGCTGTGCATTATTATAAGAATATAAAAGGGAATGAAGGTTATCAACGACAACTTGTTACTAACCATTATAGAAGAATTGCAAAGTATATAGAATCTGAGGATGCTCCTATTCTTCCGCCTGCAATCTTAGCAGCAACAGAACCTGAATTCATGTCAATTAATTCTAACGAAATTACTATAAGAAAAGTAATTCGGATTGTTGATGGACAACACAGAATACAAGGTCTAAGATATCTAAAAGAAAATAATCCGGGAGAATATAAAAAAATTGAGAATTATGAGTTTCCGGTTATTTTAATGATAATTAATAAAGGCCAAAAAATTCATGAAGTAAATACCTTTGTTAACATAAACAGTAAGGGTAAGAAAGTTAGTACTGATTTAGCTATATTATTAAGAGATAGAATCAGAGAGGAAGAATTTAATGAGAAGATAAAATATTTAAGTGATAAAGAATTTGAAGAGGCTATTGCAACTAAAATTGCAAAAAAGCTAACTCAGTCTAAAGAGTCCATTTGGTATGATTTAATAAAAATGGCTGGTGGGGAAGATGACAAGGGAAAACCGATTAGTATTAATGCTTTCAACCAATCGTTAAATGAATTAATTAAGTTTTATATACAAGCAAGTGCAGCCGAAAGAACTAAGGGTTTTATCGATACTATAGTATCTGAATTGACCCCACTTTTATCAAGTGCTTGGGATATTGCCGTACTAAAATGGTCAGAATGTTTCTTTGTTAACAAGCCAAATAAGCATAATAAATTATTTAATATTCAAAAAGGTATAGGCGTATATCCAATCCACCAACTATTAGGTGAATGTTTGCTTCTGAGTGATAGCGACACTGATAGAGCTTTATTAGAATTTAAAAAGATTATTAAGAAAAGTAAGGTAGAGTATACAGAATGGAAGATAGGTGGGATTTTATCTTCTTACAACTCGAAGGCAGGTTTTAAAATAATTGCTTCATACATTAAAAATGAAATTGATTTATATAACCAGAATATTGGGGAATAAATTCCCCATAATTAATCCAGTCGTTTTTTACAAATTAAATAATTTTGCCTGCGAACTGAATGTCACAGGTAATTCTTAAACGTAACTAAATGGCTCCATTTTAGTTCTTTATGAAGTAAAAAGAGGACAAAAAAGTCCTCTTTTATAATTGTTGAAAAATCTGGAGATCATTTTGATTTATTAATGGACTTAAGGAAAATCTTAATGTTGATCTAATTTGTTGAATGTCCAAACCTATAGATTTCAGCACATGAGACGGCTTACTTGAACTGCATGCTGACCCTGTGGACGCAGCTATAACAGGAGATAGGCTCTTTACAAGCAATTCGTTATTTACACCCGAAAATTGAATGCTTATTATTCCAGGAATCTTATTTTTTACATCGTTGTTGAAAAGGATTTGGTTTCCAAACTTATTTTTTAAGATTTGCGTAAGGTAGTTTTCTAGCTCACTCAGTTTACGTTGATTTTCTACTATTCTTTCGCTGGTTATCTCTGCTGCCTTTCCCATCCCGACTATATTTTGAACTGCAAGAGTTCCACTTCTGATTCCTTGCTCTTGCCCGCCGCCATGGAGTAAGGGAGTAATTTTAGTTGGAATTCCATATTGATCTTTTTTAATAAAAGTAACACCAATTCCTTTAGGACCATGAAATTTATGAGCAGAGCATGATAAAAAGGTAATCCCAGGATACTCTGATAATTCTATTCCAACTTTCCCTATGATCTGAGTGGCATCAGTGTGCATGAACACATTGTTCTCACGGCAAATCTCAGCTACTTCTTTTATAGGGTTTAATGACCCCAGCTCGTTGTTTCCCCATATTATAGAAACCAGAATGGTTTGATCCGAAATTTCCTCTTCTAATTGTTGGACATCAATTCTTCCATATTGATCAACATCTAGATAAGTTAATTTATATCCTTTTTCCTCAAGATATTTGCAAGTTTCAAGGACAGAAGGATGCTCAACCTTTGTTGTAATAATATGGTTACCCACATGGGGATATTGATCTGCAACACCTTTGATCACCATATTATTACTCTCTGTTGATCCACTGGTAAAAATGATTTCTGAGTCCTCACATCCCAGCAATGAGGCAACATGATTCCTGGCCTGTTTTACAGCAGCTTTAGCATTCTCAGCTACTGAATAATATTTACTTGAAGGATTGCCATACTCCTCCATTAGATAGGGGAGCATAGCATCCTTTACTTCTGGATATAATTGAGTTGTTGCACTATTATCTAAATAAAGCATCGTTCATCACCTAGTTATCCATTTTTAATAAGTTTTGTAACAGTTTTTCGTAGTTTCCAGCATGTTTGTATTCATTATCCAGCAACTCAATACCTCGTTCTAAATGAGCGTTAAAATAATCAGGGAAATATTCATCATCTGATAGGTTTCTTTTTGAGTGCTGACGAATCAATGCCTTATAAATATAATCATGTTCACCTGTCATTGCATTACGGTGGATTTCAACCCCTGACTTATTTTCAACTAAGTTTGGTAGGGAAGGAATTCTTAGCGAAAGCGAAACAGCAATTCTTGACAAGATGTTCCACGTTAACCCGGTAGATGCTTGGAGAGAGACTAGTTTTTCGCCAGTTGTTTTGGATGTTTTTAATCGGAAATTCATAAGCTCAACTCCATTTTATTAAATGAAAAGTATTGGTTTAGAATACGTGTTTGCTGAGTTTCTACGTTGAAGTCTAACATGTATTCCTTCGATATATAACCTGCTAATATTTTATAGTGGTGCTCATCGATTTCGGAATCTGTCGATAAAATAATAGCTTGTCTTCCACAGTTAGGAATAAATTCTGTTAACACCGCCGCCTTATGGGTTTTATCAAGCCTGCCAAGTAGGGTATCAAAAATAAATGGAACCTTCCTTCCAGAACATTTAAAAATGGCCCAAATTAGAGAGATGAGCAAAATTTCTTTTTCACCAGCAGATAGGGTTGTTTTTTCTATTTCTTCTTTCTGGCTATCAAATAGAAAAACCTCATATGTTTCATAGTTAATATTTATATAAGAGACATAGTTTTGTTTTCTAAATATCTTTTTAATCATAGTAGAAGCTTCGATTTGAACTTGTTGTAACTTCTTTCTTAATTGAATTTCACGGAATCGACGGCTGAGAGCAATGATTTTCTGTGATTCTAAGAATGAACTTTTTGTTTTGTCCTGATCCTTTAGTGTGTTCTGGATTTTTTCGATGGCAGACATAGTTTGAATTAACTTATCTTTTAGGCTACTTAAATCCTTCTGGTGAGCTTTCATCTCTTCATCAATTTGTTGGATGGCCTCCTGATTTTTCTCCATATCACGAATCATATCACTAAACTCATTAGTTGAATCGTTGGCTTTCAGCCTTTGTCTTAATTCATAAAGCTCCTGTAGCAATGATTTATTTTCTTCAATCGTATTGAGATTTCTTAGATTCATGTTACTAGAAATAGTCAAAACCATATTTTCAATTAAGCTACTTTCAGAGAAGGAAGCGCCATGTATTTGAATTGTGTCTGTTTTCGGTTTCATTAATTGCAACAGCTGCTCTTTTAAAGCAATACTACTATCAGGTTCAAACTGACCAGGAATGGATGATAAGATATTAACAAGGTTCTGGTCCGTTAATTTTTGATCCATTTGTTTGTAAAGTTGGAATTGTTCTTCTTCTTTTATTTGATCTCTTGTTTCCAATAGCAGCTCTTTTGCCAAATAGAAGGGAAGGGTGTTGGAAACAAACTCTTTTACTATTTCTATATTTTGTTTTCTTTTACTCTCAATGTTATGGATTTGAGTAAGAATTTCATCTCGTTTATCCTTAACAAGTCCCCCATTTTTTTCAAAATCATTTTTCACTCGTTGATAGTCGTCAACATATTCTTGCTTTTTATTTAAAAGGTTATCAATATTTTTTTGAATTGTTGAAATTTTACTTTTTAGGTCTTTTTCTTCGGTATTGAGTGTAAACAATTCCTTTTCTAGGGAAGCCATCTTGTTCACATCAAAGTTCTGACTTGAATAATTTTCAAGATCATTTTCCATTGTTTCAAATAAATCGAGATTGAAAACAACTCGAGAAAGATTTTTTAGGTAGTCAGATAGAAGATCTTCATTTACAATTCGTGAGATCTCCTCACCATCAAACAAGCAAAGGTCCAACAGATGAGGAGGCATGATTTCTTTCATTTTGGATTGGAATAACTCTATATCATACTCCGAAAAATGTTTTCCATTAGCAACAATTTCAAATAATTCCTTTAGCTTATTATTACTATATTTCCAATGCCGATAGAGGGTATAGTTAACTTTTTCAAAGTTATCTACTAAAGAAATATTTAACTGAATTCGATAATTGTTTTCACCAATTTTCTTTGCATCTTTGTTAAGAAAACCTTGAACTCTTTTGAAGTATTCACTGTTATCGCTTTTAAAGCCAAACCCATAAGAACCGAAAAGTCCTAATTTAATAGCATTTAAAAGTGTTGTCTTGCCTGCACCATTTTCGCCACCAACTAATACAACGTTTTTATCACCGTCTGGTCGTAAATCAAAAGTGTTAATACCTCTATAAGGACCTATATTGGTTAGCTGGATTTCATTGATAAGCATATATCAAACCTCATTCTCTACTATTATAAATGCAAATAATCCTGTTTTAACGCTTTGCTTAATTCATCCATCAAGCCTCTTCTTACTTTATATCCAGAGAAATCTTTTTCAATTGAAATTAATTTCTTTATTACCTTAATATCTACTTTAAATTGGTCCGCAAGTAATTCAAGATCGGAAATTTGCTCTTTATCAAAGAGCGCACGGTCATCGATTTCCCAATCAATCGACTGCCCCATAATTTCTTCATATATAGATGGTAAAGAATCGTCCCATTCACCATTATTAAACCATATCTTACGTATAGCTTTTAATTCATCCACACTGATTAATTCATGGTTAGGGTCTTCCGGGTGCTTTAATTCTTTTTGGACCTTTAAGAGCTTTGTTAAAATTTCTTTTCTTGTTTCCATCGTAAACGGACCCAATCCAAGTTGGGCATATTTCTGTACCATTTGGCCGTCCAAAGATTCTTCTTCGTATGATACGAGGATTCTTTGATCTTCTGGTGCGCTGAGGTCAATATTATTTTCCTCTATATGGGCACGTAGTTGATCCTTAGGAACAATTGTAAACTCATCAAACTTTATTAGTTGTTTTGCTCGGCTGGATTTTTTTGGAATTAAAACATATTTTACTTCTTCAATTTCCTCAATCTTTACTTCCTTAAAGTAAATCTGACCATGTTTTCTATACTTCATTCTTTTAGTTCGATCATCTCTTATTTCTGCTAGCCAATTTCTATAATCTAACAAAGGTTTCATCCAATCATGACCACTTTGGATAAATCCTGTTAAAGCTTTATCTTCATTTACCACCGTACATACCCAGCATCCAAAGCGGCTGTTTCCACATGAGCCTGCCGTTTCTTTAACGGTTTTATCCACAACTAGTGGACATTCACCGCTGCTTGAATCCTGGTAGAGACGGTGTAGTTCATGGTTATCATCTCCCCATGGAGATGGGTGATTAAGTAGATAATTCCAAACATCATCAACGGAAAAGCTTCGAATTGGGGCATATACGTAAGCATTAGCTAAAGTTGAATGTCTCATGAATGTTTTTCCCTCGACAGTGTGGGAGCGAATGACATTCGCGCGAGTAGCACTCTCATCTTCACGTACCCCTAATACCATAATGACTTCTCCAAATGAGGAAACCTTATCCATAACAAACTGGTTAGCTGGATCAATTTTTAGACGATCCGTACACCATCTGAACTGCTGATTAGGCGTTGGGTAGCCTTTACCGATAATGTTAACCCAGAAAGAATTTTTAATGATTGGCTTAACTTTGTGAGTTTCCATAGGCAAATCACGATTTAAAGCTTCGTCTTGGATTCTTCTAAGGGTTGTATTAATTGAATTAATAATTAAAGGTGTTTCTACTAACGTATCAGATGAAATGACATATACTTTTTTATGCAACTGTTCTTTAGGCATTTCGCTAAGTGCCTCAAATACCAGTTGAACCACCACGGTTGAGTCTTTTCCGCCTGAGTAGCCTACTACCCATGGCCGATTATCCTCTTTATATGCTTTCTTAATATGATCTTTAGCCTCATCAACAAGAGGGATTTGGTTGGATAATAAGTTTGATATAATTCCATTCATTAAATTACTCTACTCCTTGAAAAAACTTATTTTCTAATGTTTGCTCGGCTTCTGTTAGTGGAAGACCGATTAGTTGTTTTACTCTGTTTGCAGTCAGTTGAATAGTGTAAGTAGTTTTTTGGATCCTTCCATTATGGTTGAAAGAACGTCCTAACCAGTCGCTGTTATTGCTTCTATTCCAATCAATTTTTGAGAGTTTCCGTATATACTGTTGCCATTGATCAGCATGATATGTTTTAAGATAGTTACCTACTAAACCAATTGATTCAATAAATACCCCATGGCCAACAATAAAATTAGCTCTTAGATCGCGAGGGGAAAGTTCCTTTTTTAAGACCAAGTTCCATTCTACAATGGAATCACATAAAACTGTCCAAAAATCTTGCAAAAATTCTATTTCGTCATCTTTTATTTCGTCACCCTTTGCTTTCCCTAATAATTTCAAATTGGTGTTGAAAATATGGTTGAGTGCAAGAATCTTAGGAGAGTTTTTTGAAAGAGACACTCTCTCTTTATCTGTATACCTACTTAGTAAGGGATTTGATAGAATAATATCTTTTGTGACCATTGCCATACGGTCCCGATGGTCGTAAAGAATCCCAATTGAAGACGTAGTATTGACAGCATGTCTATTTAAGTCAGAAAAAATCTGTTGTGATTTTTTTAACCCTGCATCATGAAAGAAAACAACCGAAATCGTTTCATTCCCAATTTCTGGTGATATTTTAAGTGCTTCTTCAATTGCAGCTCGTCGGTGTTGTCCATCATTAATTAAAAACCTGGCATCCAAAGCAATTCGTAATTGTCCTAAATCTTTAGAGATTTCTCCGTTATTATAAGGAAGAAACTCGATTTCCCCATCAATGGATGCCGTAATAGACGAAAATACATAATCGCTCTGATTCTCTACTATGTAGTTCGTCATCTCTGGAATTCTTGCCTTGTTTAATATACGTTGTGCTCTATGTTCAGGAGGGATTTCTTCTTCGTCAAATAAGAAAATTTTTGGGATTATTCTTAATGGGCACATTGCAACAAAATACTCTTTCCCGGCTTGAATCCCTTTAATAGCGGGAAAGTTGTAACTAAATGTACTGTCCATGGTCATCCTCCTTGTTTACGTACGTAATATTATATTTCGATTATAAACTTGATGGTGTTATATACACAATAAAAAAAGCTTATTTTTAATATAAAATAGGGGATATAAAGGATTGGTTAAGTGAAATAGCATTCCTTATAACTCGTACGATTAATGTGCTACAATAGTATTACTATTGAACTAAATTTTGGAGGGTAAGTAATGAGTTCAGGTGAAGTGAATTTTCTTAGCTTTTTAGAAGAGATAAACCCAGATGCAGCTCTGAGCGCAAATAAAATGGAAGCCCTTATATTTGAAGACCCTAGCAGTTCGATTATAAAGGCAAGGGTGTACGCTGAGGAAATCCTGAATGAGGTTTTTAAACAGGAAAAAATCGATGTGCCATTTCAATCTTCATTATATGACAAAATTCTTCTGTTAACTAGAGAAGGATATATCAAAAGGGATATTCAACAGGCACTGGATACAATTCGCCTTTCTGGTAACAAAGCTGCACACAATGCCCAATTTAACGATATAACGGTTGCTTTTAAACTTCATAAAGAAATGTATAAGATAGGTGTTTGGTTTTATGAAGTATACTCAACGGAAAATATAAAAATCCCACCATACGAGATCCCTAAACCAAAACCAAAAGAGAATATTCAAGATTTAGTTAAGAAGGAACTAATGGAGCTTTTAGGGTCTGGTTTATTAGGAGGCAGTTTAAAAGATTTACCAAAAGAGGAAGATGGAACATCAGAAGCAAAGAGTGGAAACATTTCCAGAAAGGAACTTTTCGCAAAAAAGGAAACTCCTATACTTGATCCGCAGCTGGACCGTGAGAACAGCTATTTATTAAGGGAACTAAGAAGGTTGAAGGATTCTTCACAAGAAGCGATTGAAAACGCTAGCCAATTTAGTCGATTTAAAGAATACTTACATGTAGACCGGAGAATTCAATTAGACCTTGAAAAGGTTTTGGAAGCTAATAAAGATCGCGATAAGGGAAATTTAATCTTACTTTGCGGAAGTGTAGGGGATGGAAAATCCCATTTATTAGCTTACTTAAATGAGAACAAGAAGGAGCTAATTGATAATTACACAATTTTCAATGATGCAACTGAAAGTTTTTCTCCAAATAAGAACGCTATGGAGACGCTTGAAGAGGTATTGAGGAATTTTTCGGACCAGAGTATTGAAAACTCAAAGGATAAAGTAATTTTAGCAATCAATATGGGGGTCTTACATAATTTTATTACAACGGACCATAAAGAATATAAGTATACAAAATTAAAACAATTTGTAGAACAAAGTGGTTTGTTTTTAGATAATATTACCACCTATTATAGTGATGAGACTTTTGATTTACTCAGTTTTGGGGATTACCATTCCTATGAACTGACGGAGAGAGGGCCAGTATCTCACTTTTATTCTTCATTACTTAAGAAGGTTACAGATCCTCGTAAAGAAAATCCTTTTTATTTAGCTCTTAAGGAAGATGAAAATTTAAAGCAAGATACTATGGTTCATGCGAACTACAGATTTTTACAAAATGAATTTGTCCAGCAGCAAATTGTCCAACTTGTTATACAGACCATCGTAAAGAAAAAGATGGTTATTTCTGCTCGTGCTTTTTTAAACTTTGTGGCAGACATCTTAATCCCTGATCAGCTTGAAAAAACAAGCCTGATGTCAGAATTTGAAGTTTTGAGATCTGCACTCCCAAACCTCTTATTTAATAGAAAAGACCGGTCTTCAATTTTAAATTCTTTAAGTGATGTTGACCCATTACATCAAAGGTCTGAACATATTGATGAGTTGGTAGTTAAACTTAATACGCTCGAGGACTGGGAAACAATCATTAAGGCGTATATGGAGGATCAAACCTCAATTAGATGGCTAGAACCGTTTATGTCTAAAAGCGAATTAACGGATTACTCCTTTAATATGTTTTTTGAAACTTTTATCAGGTTGACTTACTTAACAAATAAAAAGTTTGCGTCCAATATTGAAGACCAAAGCTACACTCGGTATTTACAAAACCTTTATTATTTTAATAAAGGTGACAAAAGAGCAGTAAAAAGCTTTTACGAGGAGATCAAGAATTCTATTTATAAATGGAAAGGTAGTCCTAAAAAGGATTACATCTATATAAATAAATCTACAGAAAAATACCGATTGTCACAGAAGTTAAACCTTAGACCTACGATTGATCACCTTAAACCAAGTACGAACGAGGTAATTGATTCATTTAAATCGACGATTTTACTTGCTTATCATAATGGTAATTCTGATAATAAGCTCTTTTTGGATATTGATTTTCCTTTATATTCACTACTTACAAAAGTTCAAGAAGGATATCGTCCGAATAAAAAAGATGAAGAAGATGCAATCAAATTTGTAGAATTTATAGATAAGATAATGGCTTCTGGTGAAAAGAAAAGGGAACTACTCGTACATTTTCCTAACCATCATAAGCAGTATGTAATAAAAAGAGATGATTTCGGAGCTTTTGTTTTTGAAAGGGAGTAATGTAAAATGGTTCAAACATTGAATAGGGAGTATTTATCTAATCTCCTTAAAGGCAAGCATGATACTGGTCAAGCTGCGGAAATCCTTCCATTCTCTTCTAGAAAGGCGAAAGATTATCGTGAGAAGTTTCAAGGGGTTCTAGGCGAGTTGGTAAGGATGATTTGTGAGTTAGAGCTGGACAGTAAGGCTAGCAAAAATAAGGATATATATATTTCTGAAGAGGGCAATCCACTTAGTGAACAAATTGCAAATAATGTAGAATTTCATCACGATGATGATATGTATGATTTTGTGCGATTTATGAATGATTATTTATTTAGTCATAAAGAAATAAAACCGGTACATCCGTTCTTACTTAACTATATCGAAGCTGATGGGAAGAAGAATGAATTCATTAAGTTCGCACGATTCATAAAGGATATCTTAATTCAAGACGAAAATAAAATAAAAGAGCTATTTAAGAACAAAGAAGCAGATGATGTGTTAACCGAACTGATTTTAGAGAAAATAGATTCCTTAAAGGAAAGAAAAAAGGAAGATCCGCAATATCAGCCTTTAATAAAGTCTTTAATATATCAATATCAGGAAGACGTAATCTACCTTAGTAAATATAAAGATTATTTTCTAACGTCCTTTCCGGTGCTAACCCAATATTATATTTTTATGTATGTATGCCAATTAATAATAAAATTTGACCAGTTTGCAGATGGAAACTTAGAAGAAATTCAACCACTTTATTTTGCGCTTGATTGGGAATCCATTAATAAAAGAAGAAAGGCTGCAAATGAATTAGAAGGATTTAGAATGATTAAAACTAAATCGCCTCACTTATTTCCACACGTACATGTGTTGTCTCAATTAAGTCATAATTTTTTTAATAAAGAGTCATTCGATAGTAATAAAAAACTTAGAGTCTTATCGTATAGTGAATTGTATCGGAAAATTCAAGAACAAGGAGAAGAGTTCGAAATCCAATTCTTACAGCAACTTAAAGGATGGATTGAAGAATATCGAGCCCTAAAAAAAGTAAAAGCATTGGATACTTCTGAAGATATCCCATCAGCATTTCAGGTGCTCTTTAACTGTCTAAAAGAAGGTATGAATAATGATGTCTCTGAAAAGTACGGGAAAAGCATTGAGGATCTTGGCGCAAATCACTTTCTGAAAAGCAGAGGGAGTCTTGGACAGATTCTAAATATTAAGCACGAATTTTTACTTTTATTAACTGCTATTTCCGTAAAAAATAAACGAATTCCTCTAAATGATTTGTTTTTGGAATTTGAAAAAAGAGGGGTAGCTTTTGACCGTTATTCCAAAAAAGAGATAATTAACCTGCTGGACAATTTAAATATTATTGATAAAAAAAGTGATAGTGGTGATTCTCAATATGTCAAACCAATTTTATAATTATATCGCTTCACTGTTAATTAATCATTTTAAGGATATGAAAATTAATAACGGCGATCGTTTTTATTTGCAACTAGATAGCCAAGATGATGTTTTAAATTTAGTAAAGGCACTTAAAGGTGTAGAAGATACAAATAAGTTTACCTATAAGCACGAACTGGGAGAGGAGTATGAAACATTTTCTATTCCATTTAATCAAGTTAAATTAGTTGTTGCAAATACTTCTGAGTATGTAAAACCTGACTTCTTAGTAACGTTAAGAAATTTAGTTGGTGAGCAAAAAAGGGAATGGGAAAATACAGCACTCATAAGTATTGTCTCAGAACAATTGGATTCAATTGAAGGTGGAAGCAGTAATTTACAAAAAGAAGGTATGCCCCTTCATGCGGAATCTTTATTTAGTCAATTAAAAACGGAAATCGAAAACAGTGCACTTGGAAAGGTAGATCAAATTATTTTAATGGACAATTTAGATAATCTGATGAAAGAACAGCCTTTTCAGCAACTTACTTTCTTTGATTTCGAAGAGATATTCACTACTCTACAAAAGGGTTCAATTGACGATACAGATTATCACAGGTTTGGCTTATTTAAAGACCCCGATCTTACTTCATTTAAAGGGAAAGAACAAAAGGAAAGACTTAAAGAGAATAGAGATTTTTTTGATTATGTACGAAAGGTCCATGAACTTGGGTTTGATAAAGACGAATTACAAAAAAAGTTTTCACCTGAAGGATCTAATGATCTTATTGGTGAAAACTGGAAGGATGTATTATACCCAAAGGTTTATAAATACCATGAAGACTGGAAAAAACAGCACAAAAAGAAAAAGATAGATTTAAAAAGTATTAAGGTTACGGGAAAATTAAAGTTTTGGGATAAACCCCACAAAGAAACATCAGCGGGACAAAGAAAAAGGCATATCATCATATTTAATCCTGAGGGTAATGAAAGAGTTGAACTTGAGGCTTCATTTCATTTGGAAGGAAATGTGAAGAGTCTCTCCTCTGAGTATTTGAATACGCCAAATACATTTACCAAAAAACTTGATATAAATGTAAAGTTAACGAATATTACTGCTTCAATCTTAGCAGAAAAAAACAAAGCGACTTTTGTACGATTCTCGTACAAACATGATAAAAAGTCGTCCTTAGGTGCAGAATTTTATATTGCGGTTTTACCTATCGAACCAATTTATTTAGATCGTTATAAATCAAATTATTTAGTTGAACCTAATTCAGGGCATATAGAGCTCCAATATGAAGAAGACGAACTTAGCTTTAATGACGGGCTTGAAATTAAGAAGGTTGAAATCCTGGAAGAAAATCTACATGTCACTGTTTCTGAGGACGAAAAATTAACGCTAGTCCCGATGCCTGAAGCTTATAATGATAACGATGAGCTTAAAATAAATATCCAATTTAGTCATACTGTTGTCCCGATTATGTTAAGGAATGAATTACCAGAGTCCATGCCAATTACTGGCCAAAGGATATGGAAACTAATAAGAGAAACCAATAAGGATATTGTTTGGATTAAAGAAAACAATAGGTTAATTCTTGAAAACAGAGAGTTTTATTTTCATTCAGAGTATCGGCAATTTTTTGAATGGGAAGCCAAATGGATAGAACACAGTATTAAGTTTGGAAGATTCGAGTCGGATCAATTGTTACCCGATGAGATCAGCTTAGGTGAAGACTTAAGGGAAGCTTACAGTAGATTTATTACTTATTTTAAGATTAGAAATTCAATACCTAGTCTTTGTACTGTAACGGAAGACTTAAGAAAAAGAGCATTGGAATATTTATCTGAATACCATAAGGAAATTGAAAGCATTAAGGCTGGTTCACCAGCAGGGCGTAAAGGAAGAGATCTTTTTAAACTAGGTCTAATAATGTCAAATGGAGTTCTATACTTTACACCTTTCCATCCGATTATGGTTGCCTATAAATTAAAACTCTATGACCTTTTACAATCGGATGAAGTTGACAACAGTGTACTCAATAGGCTCAGTGCAGATTCATTAATTCCATTTCTATATGACGAGCGGGAAACTTTGTACAAACCGGACCATCAACAAGCCGCAATGGAATGGCTAACATTTAAACCCGTCAATAAAGTGTCCGTCTCAGACTCAAATCAATATCTAGCAAAAGTGGTTAGCGATAAAATTATTCAATTCAAGGAACATTTTTCGTATTTATTTATGCCAGGATCTCAAGCACCATTACAGATCAATATCATCAATATTGCAAATGATCTAGAAGTCATTCGTGGGATCTTTCAGTGGATGTTAAAAGAAATAGAAAAAGTGGGAGTGGGCATAAAACCAGTAGAGATTACCTTATATAAAGATGAAAATGAAGAGAGTGCATTTGACTTATATGCACGCACAGAAACTGTGGAAGACTTTGAACATCTATTTGATCTAAGGTTAAAAACCAAGGATCTAGAGGCGGATGATATTTTAAGAATTATTAGAGGGAAACTGTTCTTTTATAAGCAGGAGCCCGCTAGTGAATTAAGGTATGCACATATATCCTTTTATAAAATGCATGCTCAAGAACACCACGCTGTCCAACCAATTAATGAAATGATCTCTGGTATTGCCTTAGATGGATTATACTCCAGTGTTCCATCTATGAGAGATGACGAGAATTATAAAACTGGTTTTGGAACAAAGGCATATTCTATTGAGGATCAAAACACCTTGGCGAAAACAGCTTATTTAGTCAATGAGCTTGCAGCAAATTTGCGAAATGGGGGAAATGATAGTTACAGAAAAGGGGAAGCGATTTTTTCTAGAACAACTACTGCTGATGAAGATACACTAGAGAAAATATTTCAGTCCTCTTACTGGGTTACATTTGTCGACCCCGCAGTTGACTTGGAATTTTTCAATAAATACGATGGAAACCTAGTTGTCATTCATTATAGTGATCAATATTCATCATCAAGTAGGTACGATGCAATCACCGTTACTGACAAGTCAGCTCAGTATTATGCGGTAATTCAGGAGTTTCTTAAACAAAAAGATATTGAAGGAACCGAATCAAATGTTATTAATACGATAAAGGCTTTTAATACTTTTAATGGTGAATGGCTCTTAAGAATTATTGGTAGTAAAGGACACTATGACCGTGAAAAGTTGAGTATCATTTCTGCTATCAAATATGCTGTTTCATACTTTGATCACTCTAATATCCTTTGGGTTCCGATTTCTCTTGAAGAGGTCTTAAGAGTGGCTGGTGCTGTTAGCTTAAATAAATCTGAAGGGATATTTACCGCTAAAAACCTTGGAGTTAAGGGTAGTCATAGTGATGATTTACTATTAATTGGTCTTGAATATTCAAGTGATACTATGGCTTTATATTTATATCCAGTTGAAGTTAAAATTGGAATTAATAAAGAGGATGTATTAGAAAAAGCAAGAAACCAGGTTCGAAAGACAAAAAAGCTTATTTATGATGCTTTGACAGGTGAGATGGGAACAACCTTTACAGGTAAATTTTATCGAAATTTCTTTGCTCAATTGTTTATTTCAAATGCAAAAAAGCTTGCACAAAGTGATTTTTGGCCTGAAAAAAATTATGATCTTACAGAAGATACAATTGAAAAATTGTTAAAAGATCAATACGTTGTTTCCAATAAATTGAATAAATTTGTTGGTGATGGTGCAATTCTATCTTTTCAAAAAAATGCTTTCCATCGAAGTGCGCAATTGGAAGAGGATGTTTTGTTATTGAACCTCCCTGAGAAAGATGGATATGAAGGCCTTGTTATTCCTACCAATGAAATGCAGCAGTGGATTCAAGTAAAAGAAAACGATTTTATAAAAGAAGAAATGTTGTCCCATCTTTATCATCACAAAAGTCAATTAGTTGAAGTTGAGCCAAGCCCTGATGATATGGTAACAGGAAATAATAAAGAACCATATACAACCAGTGGCCAACCTTCTGAATATACGGAATTAAAAGCACAACCGCATTTCGGAAATCCAGTTGGAGGAACTTCAACATCAGTAACAAATGAAGAATTGAAGAAACCCCAGGATCCAGCTGCTGAACAGGACATAGACTATTTGGATGACAGTGTAAATGACACTAAAGCGGGTACGGAAACCGGCATTGAAAAAACATCAGAAATTCGAGATGAAGAACGAGCGTCCGACAATACGGATGACAAACCTAACTTAGAAGAAATTAGAATTAAAATCGGCAAAGCGGAAAACTCAAATCGAGAAATCTTTTGGGAATACGGCAATAAGGGATTGGCCAATAGACATTTGTTAATATCCGGTAGGTCTGGACAAGGAAAGACTTACTTTATGCAATGTCTCTTATTAGAAAAGTCTAAGCTAGGTATACCAAGTATTGTCATTGATTACACTGAAGGATTCCTACCGAATCAATTAGAACCAGAGTTTGTTGAGTATCTAGGAGATAAACTTAAACAAAAAATCGTTTATAGTGAGCAGCTTCCAATAAATCCATTTCAAAAGAACGTGCGAGATATTGGGGGACTTCAATTACCAGAATCCAATACTGATGTAGCTGAGCGGATTAAGAGTGTTTTTGCTGCAGTTTATAAATCACTGGGTATTCAACAACAGAATGCAATATATGAAGCGGTATTAAGAGGACTTGAAAAACACGGCGATACCATGAGCTTGATTAGCTTGAAAGAGCTCCTTGAAGAAGACGGTTCTAACTATGCCAAAACAGCTTTATCACAAATTAGACCTTTGATTGATAGGAACCCATTTAGAAGTGAAAATACGATTAACTGGAATGACATAGTTTCAAGTAACGGGCAAGTATACATCATTCAGTTGACTGGTTTTCCTAGAGACGTCCAGCTAATGATTACTGAGTTTATTTTATGGGATCTCTGGAATTATTCTGTACGCTATGGTAATAAAAACAAGCCAATGCCTGTAATCATGGACGAGGCCCAAAATTTAGACCATACGGAAAAATCACCTTCTGCGAGAATCCTTACAGAAGGAAGAAAATTTGGCTGGTCCGCGTGGTATGCAACCCAATTTTTAAAATCACAATTAGACGCCGACGAGTTAGCCAGATTGCAAAACTCATCCCAGAAAGTATACTTTTCGCCTCCAGAGCAGGAACTATCTAATATTGCCTCGAGTTTATCAAAAGATAATCAGGAGAGAAAATATTGGGAACAAAAGCTTGGTTCACTAAAAAAAGGCCAATGTATCGTCCATGGACCTGTTTTGAAAGAAAATGGAGAGTTATCTCATAATACGGTGACAATTGTTGATATTGTTTCGCTTTCGGAAAGGATCTGATAAAGTAAGACCCACCAAAAATGGTGGGTCTTACTTATTATAAAATCGCCAATCTAGGGTCTTCCATTGATGTTTTATTAGTTAATTCAATTTTTAAGATTCTTAGCCCTTTTTCAATATAGAGAAGCATATGCTTGTGTAAATCAGAATCATCTAAAGGGTTATTTACCTCATTAATGATTAAGTGTTTGAACAGTAAAAACTCTTTATCTTTAATAATTCCATCAGGAATTACCCATTTATTCTTACCATCAGGGAAGTCCTCAAGTATTGGTCCATTTGAAATAGAAAGTCCTTTTGCCAAGGCGACCTTAACCGCCATTGGTCTTTCAATTTCTAGAGAATCAGCTAGTCGGTCTAGGATTTCTTTACCTTCCTCTGATAAAGACATTCTACGGTTTGACATTTAGATCACCTCACAAACTTAAAGTATCCATCTCGAATAATGGTGTATTTTTTATGCTCATTATAGTCTAACATGTATTGTTTATAAGAGTTCTGTTCCATTAGGTTAACATACTCTTTTGTAATTTCGGTATCAGTTGAGAGAATGATAACTTGTTGACTAAGTTCCTTATAATAATGATTAATTAAATGTGTACGGTGATAACTGTCTAGTCGACCAAGAGGTGTATCTATAACCATCGGGAGTGATAAATCTGATGCCTTAGTAAGAGCCCAAATTAGTGCAGATGAAATCATCTGCATTTCACCTGCAGAACGATCTTGGATACTTATTTCTTGTAAGCGATCATTATAAAGGCGGATTGAATAGGTATCGATGTCGAACTCAATTCTCCCAAATTCATCTTGTTTCCTGAATAACTTCTTAAGCATGTTTGAAAACTCTTCTTTGATAAAAGTTGCTTTCATCGTTGTAACATCAACTATATATTGCTGCATTGCTTTTATCGTACGTGTAACCTGATCACTTTTTCGTTGTAGCTCTTCTAGGTTTTCATCTTGTCCCGATAGACGAGTTAACTTATTTAACAAGTGAGCCTTTTCTTCATTCGCCTTGTTCAGTTTTTGGTTAACCGATTTTAACTTTAGATTAAGTTCACCAGACTTTTGAACTAACAAGTCAATTTTTTTATTTTCTCCATCAATATTTACTGCTTCAGGTGCATTTCGAATTTCTATCTCTATTCTATCTAAATCCTGTTGCGCCTTATCAATTTTATTTATTAAGGAGGTTACCTGTGTTTTGTCTTTAATCACCATATTCATTAGATAACTATAGTCGCTATTGGCTATATCATGAATTTCTGTAAAATTTTCGGGCACTACATATCTGATGTGATTTTCTTTGATCCAAACTTCCTCACCAATTTTTTTTATTTGTTCTAACTGTTGTTGAGAAAGGGGAGGATTGATTGACTTATTTAGTAATTGATTCATGAAATTATGATAGGGAGTTAAGGAGGTCTTTTGTAATATCCGCTTATGACTTATTTCGCTCTCCTGTTTAAGACGCTTCTTTAAGCTGGATATTTTATCCTGCAATATAATGTTTATCATATTTTCTTTTAGAAACTTATTAAGATCTTTCTTAGCAATTTCAAGTTCCGTCGAAATTCTAGATTGTTGTTTAATAATCACTTCGCGTGATTTTGAATTCTGTAGTAGTTTATCATTACGTTCCTTTTTTGCATCAGAGATTAATTTTTCGTATTTACGAAATTCCGTTAAGATTTTATCTTTTCTCTCTTCAAGCTTAGCTGTTGTAGCTTTAATCTCATCCAATTCTGCTTGAACATTTGTAAGTTGTTTTTGACTTACAGACCTAGCTAACTTGTTCTCAATAGAAGATTGTAAACTTCGCAAGTCAATCAGCAACTGTTTATAGGCTTCCATCCCTGTTATTTTGTGAATGGCATCCTTCATTTCATTACTATTTTGGCGGAGGATTATATCTTTAATTTCTTCACCATCAAAAATAAAAAAAGGAGCTGCATAGTATGGAATTATACGATCAATAAATTTATTATACACTTCAATATTATCTATTCGAGCGTGCTTAGGGAATGTGGACCCAGGCTTTTTTATTTCCAATTTCCTTTCTTCGAGCGTCATACGCTTATACTGATCGAAAAACCACTTTATTTTTAATGTCCATTCTTCTTTGGAATCTGTTTCAAGTGTTAAAGAAACGGAACATTCGCGTCCACCTTCATCGAAGAAGGTATTATTAATGATATTAGCAAAAAGACGTTTGTACTCTGATTGAGTCATTCCTCTCTTCCCAAATAAAATATATAGAATGGCTTTAAGAATCGTTGTTTTACCAGCACCATTCAAACCACCTAGCAAAATAATATTTTTTTTCTTTTCTTCTCTAACATCTTCGGGAATATATAAATCTATTTCTTGAGTTCCGTAATAAGTTTTATAGTTATCAAACACTAGCTTTTTTAATAACATTGAAAATCACACCTTGTTAGTCATTTTTAGAATAGATGTTAATAAGTTCCTCATATTCTTTTATTCGAGCACCGGCGGTAACATTTTCATAGGAAAGTTTTTTTGAGGTTTTTAGTAATTCTTTGGCTAGTTTTAAAGGAATGTTATTTTGATTACAGATTTTGGCCAGAAGCTCTAATTCTCTTTTTTCAATTTGTTTCATTAAAATCACCTACTATTTGGTATAAATATTTTAATTATATAACAATATTATCATAGATTTGTATTATTAGTTACATAATCGTATTGTGCGAATATTATCACTTCATGCGGAGGCTACCTTCCATTCTGTGATAAGAGCTATGGCCAGTTTTTCGAACAAGTCGCAAAGGAAGTAGGGCTGACACACTGGGCAGCCACTTCTGGCGGAAGCAGTGATACAAGAATTTGGGGTAGAGAAACGGGATTCAAAGTGTCAATCTCTCTGAGGGATATGAAAACGAACACACGGATTCCGAATGGCTAGATGTTGCAGCCTGTTACCAGACAGCGGGCTTAATCAAGGGGATTTTTGAACGCAGCTGGGAATTACGGAGAATTTTAAGAGAGATAAAACGTAACGAAAGAGATGCTGCAACCTTTTCAATTCCTGGCTGAGAAATCTACTAACTATATTAGAAGAGTACCTTATTTCGCTGGCTTCTCCTGCCAGGCAGGATCGCTGATGCTGAATTTGAAAGGTTAGCTGCACAGAATGGGGTACAAGTGTATGCTGCTGAACGTTTTGTTGTCGGAAACAATTATCCAGAGCGAGCTGGTCTGTACACCGGAAACGATTGAAGAGCTTGAGCGGGGGCGAGAATTCACCAACGTTTACTGGCCGATCATGTCTAAATATCGTTTGCCATACAATTACCTTATTGTATGGCTTTTTTGTGCGTGTTATGATGGTTCAAATCAAGTTGGCAGATTATGAGATTTAGATTTTGCCGTCTAGAAAGGGAGTGATGACTGTGTTACATAAAGAGAAGGAAAAAGCGACGGACGCTCAATCAAATGAAGTACAACGCTATATTCATTCTCCTGAAAAACAACAACAACTGTATAAAAGAACATTACTGGTGGTTGTTATATCCCAGGTTTTTGGAGGGGCAGGACTTGCGGCGGGAATAGCAGTGGGGGCCCTTCTAGCCCAGGATATGCTAGGTTCAGATAGTGTAACGGGAATTCCTACAGCGTTGTTTACTTTAGGGTCCGCAGGGGCCGCATTCCTTGTGGGACGGCTTTCCCAGCGATTTGGACGGCGTTTTGGACTGGCGATGGGGTTTTTGGCAGGAGGTTTCGGTGCCATTGGAGTCGTCATTTCAGCATTAACCAATAGCATCCTGCTCTTATTTATTTCACTGCTTGTCTATGGAGCCGGATCGGCTACCAACCTGCAAGCACGCTACGCTGGAACGGACTTGGCGAACTCGGCACAAAGGGCAAAGGCTGTCAGTATAGCCATGGTTTCCACCACAATCGGTGCTGTTGCCGGTCCAAACCTTGTTGATGTCATGGGGAAGTTCGCTCTATCCATTGGAGTTCCCGCTTTAGCTGGTCCATTTATATTAGCTGCTGCAGGGTACATACTTGCCGGTTTGGGTATCTTCTTTTTCCTTCGCCCAGATCCCTTTGTTGTTGCAAAAGCAATAGCAGCTGCTCAAGTAACAACCAGTAAATTTCTCTCGGAGAGCAACGCTAATCCGTTATCGGAAAACAGGCGAGGCATTTTAGCAGGAGCCGCAGTAATGATTCTCACCCAATTTGTGATGATGGCCATTATGACGATGACCCCCGTGCATATGGGACACCATGGACATGATTTGAATGAAGTGGGGTTGGTCATTGGATTCCATATAGGTGCCATGTTTTTGCCATCTTTAGTGACAGGCATTCTTGTTGATAAAATTGGGCGCGGAGTTATGGCAATTGCCTCCGCCATTACGATGCTTACTTCCGGCTTTCTGGCTGCAATGGGGCCTGCTGATTCAATGGCAGTGCTCATTACAGCACTTGCTTTACTCGGGCTCGGCTGGAATTTTGGGTTAATTAGCGGCACAGCTATTCTTGTAGATGCAGCTTCGCCATCAACCCGGGCTAAGACACAGGGTTCTGTAGATGTTTGGATTGCCTTGTCAGGTGCATTAGGGGGAGGCTTATCTGGAATAGTTGTAGCGCATTCCAGCTTTGCAGCCCTTTCCAATACTGGTGCTTTGCTTATATTACTGATTATTCCTATTGTTATTTGGGCGGGCAATAAGCAGGATGAGATTAAATAAAAAGGGTACTGAACTGTTTTTGCATAAAGGGCAGAGACTAAATAAAGCATCTTAGACGAGAAAAAACGCATGGGAATTTTCTAACTAACGGATTCGGTTTTCGAGTACAAAAACTTAATTCTCATACAAATTAGCAGACCAATTCGCAACTGAATTGGTCTGCATCTTTTTGTTGATATATCAGGATTTTATGTGCATTTCAAGGGTTTTTACCACCTGAATTCGCACCTCTTTCAGCATGGACAGAAGTTATTGTTAGTGTGCAAATTCATATGCTAAGTTAATCAGATTGGAGTGTTAAAAACGGTGAGCAGGTTATTTATGTTAAAATGATAGGAGTCTTATTAAACAAAACGGGGAGTTTAATTGAGGGTGGAAGAGTACTAAAATGAAAAAGAAAAAGAACATTTTATTCTTACTTATAACAATCACCTTTATGGCTGGTTGTACCAACGTAGAAGATACATCCAATACAATTGTAGAAACAGATTCACAAAAAATAGTCGAATCCGAAGGAAATAAAAATAATGCGAAAGAAGAAACTGTCTCCACAGTTCCGGAAGAAACGGCAACCGAACCAAATAATGAACTATTCTCAGGCTACAAACTTATTGAAGTTGATGGCGGTAATCTGTCTGGACATCGTGAACCTAATGTTGTCGTTGACATTGGGTATGGGGACCGTGAATATTGGGCATTTACAAATGAATACGGGCAGCTAGTACGTGTCATTGCTGACGAAATCACCCTGCAGGATGACAGCAGCGAACCTGTATTATCTTCTGGAAGATACTATCCTGATGAGGCAAAGGTTCCGGGTGTTAGAAGTGAAGTTTTAGATGAAGGCCATATCATTGCTGATTCTCTCGGTGGGGTAGCAAATGCTTATAATATCACTCCACAAGATAGTACGCTCAATCGACACGGCGATCAAGCTTATATGGAAGATTCAATCAGTAGAGCGGGTGGTGCTGCTGATTTTGAAGCAATTATCACTTATCCCAATACACAGACACAGATTCCTTCGAGTTATCAATATACTTACACGATAATGGGCAACAAGATCGTTGATACATTTGACAACGTGAACCCTGACGAAGTAAACGCATCACTCGGTTTAACAGACAGTGAATCAGATGAATCAACCGAACCCGCTGAATCAACAGGATCAAACACAGAAGATGATATTTCCAGCGTAGATACAAACGGCAATGGACAGGTGACGATCAAAGAAGCAAAGGAAGCGGGTTTCAGTATGCCAATAACGAGCGATCATTGGTTATACCCATATATGGATGATCGTGATAATGACGGTATGGTAGGTGAGTAAACCTCTAAAACTTCGAGGCTACTATAAAGAAAGCTCAGAGCAGAATGGCTCCGAGCTTTTTTGTGTGAAAATAAATACTTCTATTGGTCTTTGTATTCCATGGATACTGCTCTCCACGTCTTCGGCATCCACGTAACCTTGTTCCACCAGTTTTTTTAGCAGCTTCCTCCCTAAAACGCCGAAAACGTCAGAAATTCCTGTGCCCAGCTTGACATTTGAACGCTCAAGAACCTTTTGAATTCGGTTTTTCTCAGAAGTTAAATGGCCAATCCATTTCTTCCGGAACGTGTAAGATCCCTCAATTCCCGGATTTCAACGTGCGGAACAAAGCCTTTTTTATCAGTCCATGCCGTAATAGCTTGGCAATCCATCCAGAGTCGGAGACATCGGTTTTCCTGCCAGGAACATTCTTAATCCGTTGGGCATTGGCCAGGATGATACCAAAAAAGTCTTCCAGGACATTGAAGACCGGCTTCCAGTAGATGCCAGTGCTTTCCATCGCAATGTGGGTAACACTGTAATCCTCAAGCCATTTCAAAAGACGGAAGAGATCCTTAGTCAAGGTGGGAAAGGTTTCGTCAGCTTGACCTGATTCTCATCCTGCCTTCCGGTAATGACACACGCCACGATGGTTTCAGAGTGGACATCCAAACCAGCACAGCGTTCGATAAATACTCCCATGAATTCCGTCCTCCAAAGCAAAGTTAAAATCACAAACAGTGAATGGATTTGAAATTGGGCATTTTTCTGTCCGTGGTCATCCTTCCAAACGGAAAGAGCCAGCAAAGGGTTGGTCACCAAATCCATTCAAACAGTTTTGTGTGCTGTATTGTATTACTTGTATGGGTATGATTAAACCAATATAAATTGACTATCCTTCCCAAAAGGGAACCGGTTACCATAATACAGGTTTCCATACGATTATAGAAGAAGATCGCAAGCCAGATTAGTTATGAAAGAAGGTATAACATATTAATTTTAGAATAGCAAAGTTATAGACATACTATAACTAGCCGTATTTCCTTGACATAAATTTCTTAAAACTATAACATTGAATATAAATTAAATATATGCACTAGGGGTGTTATTTAACTGAGATGAGTATAAACTCAAACCCTTTGAACCTGATCTAGCTGAAACTAGCGTAGGAAAGTGTAAACTCTAATACATACTTAAAGAGCGATTGTGCCTTATTTTTAATATGTAGTTAATTGTTTTTACGTAACTTTCCTATGGGAAGGTTGCGTATTTTTTATTTTATCGATCATTTTATTATGTAAGTTTCATCAAAATTAAACATATAGGAGTTGTTATGATGACTAGAACAGTATTAGTAACAGGCGGCAGCAGAGGTTTAGGAGCAACAATCGTAAAGACATTGGCACAACAAGGGTTTCAAGTGGTGATCAATTACTATAAAAGCAAAGATGCTGCTGAGCAGCTCGTTTCTGAGATTGGTGAAGAGAAGGCTATTGCCATTCAGGCTGATGTAACCAATCGTAAAGAAGTAGATGAGTTGGTAAAAAAAGCAACGGAATATTTTGGTCAAATCGATGTTGTAGTCAACAATGCTTTAGTAGACTTCAAATTTGATCCAAACAAACAGAAATCCTTCACAGAACTCACATGGGATGATTATCAAAAACAACTAGATGGTACTTTAAAAGGAGCATTTAATGTCGCTCAAAGCGTCATCCCTCAATTTATTGAACGGAAAAATGGAAGTATCATAAGTATAGGTACGAATTTATTTCAAAATCCTGTTGTACCCTACCACGAATATACAACAGCGAAAGCTGGATTAATAGGTTTTACACGTAATATCGCTTCTGAATTGGGAGTATATGGTATAAAAGCGAATGTAGTTTCAGGTGGATTATTAAAAATGACTGACGCCAGTGCTGTTACAACACCAGAAGTATTCGATTTAATTGCTCAATCAACCCCATTGAAGAAGGTGACCACACCTCAAGATGTAGCCAATATGGTCGCTTATTTATCTTCGGAACATGCGAATGGTATTACAGGTCAAAACCTCACCGTAGATGGCGGTTTGACAATGAACTAATAACTTAAATCACAAAAGATCACCCTTTCAAAACGGAGTATGCAAGACAGTCAATAATATTACACTTTGAGGTGTAAACCAATGATAAAAACGAAAGAAAAACAACTGCATTTAGGTGTTTTGCTGTATGGTTGCGGACACCACCAAGCTGCTTGGTTAATGCCTGACTCAAGCGTTGAACGGATTGGAGACATTTCCTATTACCAATCTTTAGCACAGTTAGCGGAAAAAGGTTACTTTGATGCAGTATTCTTTGCTGATAAACAATCATTTCTATCGAAAGATTCTAGTGATATGCCAGCATTTTGGTTGGATCCAATCGTCAATTTAACAGCTATTTCTCAAGTGACCAATTATGTGGGATTGGTTTCAACGATTTCAAGTACTTTTTCTAATCCTTTCACAGCTTCACGACAATTATTAAGTTTAGACCATGTTACAAAAGGACGTGTTGGTTGGAATCTTGTTACGTCAATGACGGATTTAGAGGCGTTAAATCATGGTATGGAAGGATTACCTTCCCATGAAGAACGCTATGAGAAGGCTGATGAATTTGCTGCTTTAATGAATAAGTTATTTCTTTCATGGGACAGCAATGAGTTTCTACATGATCGAGAAGAAAAAAAATTGATCAATCCTTCAAACATTCAGCCTGTTCATCACAATGGTACCTATTTTAAAGTGTATGGTCCATCCACTACGCCAAAAAGTCCGCAAGGCAAACCGGTATCAATGCAAGCAGGGGCATCTAAACAAGGCATAGCATTAGCCGCAAAATATGCGGATGCAGTCTATTCAGTGTCGTGGAACTTAAAGCAAGCAAAAAAATTTCGTAAAAAATTAGATGAACAAGTTAAACAAAGCCAAGACAGCAATAGACATATTAAAGTATTTCCAGGCTTAGTCACCTATGTAGGTCATACCCATGAAGAAGCTTTAGCCAAAAAAGCAGCATTAGATGAGCAATTACCTATTGAAACAGCTTTAAAACAGTTGAGTTTCTTTATTCAACAAGACTGTTTTAATTGGGAACTTGATAAAGAAGTACCTCCGTTACCACCAGTAGAAGAATTTACTGGTCCAGTTGGACGTTACGAAACGATACTAGAAATTATTAAGGATACACAACCTACAGTAAGAGAATTATTAGGATATCTTAATGCAGGCGGTGGACACCACACGCTGATAGGTACACCCGAGGAAATTGTGGATCAGATGGAAGACTGGTTTGAAGCGGGTGTGGCTGACGGATTTAATCTAATGCCCCCTACATTACCTGGTAGTTTAGAAGACTTTGTTGAATTGATCGTTCCTGAAATGCAAAAAAGAGGTATTTTCAGAAAGAAGTATGAAGGTCATACCTTCCGTGAATATTTAGGATTAACATAATAAATGATGATAAAATGACTGTACTAGTTGAAGAGGTAAAATGTTGGTAAACTTCTAAAACTCCGAGACTACTATAAAGAAAGCTCAGAGCATAATGGGCTCCGAGCTATTTGTTTGCTAATTTTACTGCTGAAGAGTTAACTTCCTAAAATCGGAGCAGTCCCGCAACAATTGGTCCTATAAAGGTACCGATGATGGCACATAATGCCATCGCAACGGAACTCATTGAAAAGGTGAGTTCACTGTATTCGGCAGCTTTAGAGGTTCCTATGGCATGTGAGGCACTGCCGAGAGCAATCCCCCTGCCAATGGGGCTATGCACCCGCATCATTTTAAAGATAGCAGGAGCGGCTAATGCACCAAATATCCCTGCAAGCGTAACACAAACAGTGGCTATAGAGGCATTTCCTCCTAATCCTTCAGCTACTTCCATGGCAACAGGGGAAGTAAGGGATTTAGGGATAATGGAAAGTGTTAAAGTATCATTGATGCCGAGTATTTTAGACAGGAGGCCAACACTGAACATTCCTGAAATCGTAGCGATCAAAACTCCTCCTGCGATTGTAAATGAATATTTCATTAAATAATGACGTTGTTTATATAAAGGATAAGCAAGTGCTACAACCCCTGGCCCTAAAAGGGAAGTGATCCATTGCCCGCCCATCATATAATCTTTATACGGGATATTAAGTATAACTAGGGTGACGATGATTAATACCGTCGCTGTTAAAACGGGAAGTAAAAAAGAATAGGAATACCGTTTATACAACTTCGTCATTGCAAAGTATGCCAGAACGGTTAATAGAATCATGCAGAACGCGAAGAGAGCTTGTTGCATTCTTGAACCTCCGTTCTTTTCTGTCCTTTTTTCTCAAAAAATTGGATTGCGGTTCCGGCAATGGCAATGGAAATGCCGGTACTTAACAGAATGGCTGCAACGAGTAATACACCATGAATGGAAAGCAGCGAAGGATAGTTCATGATCCCAACCGTTGTTGGAACAAACAATAACACCAAAATACTTAGCAAAAACGTGGCTCCATTTTCAATCAGCTTGACAGGAACGATTTTTAAACATAGGCAAATAAAAAGCAACAAGAGTCCTATGATGCTGCCCGGAATGGCCAGGTGGAAATAGTTTTGAATATAACTTCCAATGAAGTAAAAGAGATATAAAATGCCAAACTGGAATACAGTGGTGAGAATCTTCATGTTGTGTTGTTCCACTTTTCGGAAACAACTTCCCTTCTTTCTTATAAAAATAAAAACTTCTGATATTAGGAGGTAGTTCATCGCATATTTTTGGGGTTATCCGTATTGTTATAACCTGCGACAAGAGGAAAAGAACCATATGGTAGCTGGTATACCTGATAGCAAGAACTTAGTATATCATTGGTTTTGTCTTTTAACAACACAAGGTATGGGTTATAAGGCATAAGCATTGGGACAAGCTGTACTAGTGCATGAATGATAGGAGAATAAATGAAACGCAGGGGGGAGAAACAAGAGACCCTCCTGTTTTCATTTATATAAGAAAACCTTCAGATTATCTTTTCTGTCTAGGGTAGCAAGCAGGACGTTTTTAACCTCAGTTTGGAATGCCATTTCCAGTTTAGAAATCACCCACTCCGCATCCTTATGAGTCTGTTGCAGCTCCTTCTCCATTATTCTTCCTTCCTTAATAATGGTCCTCGGAAAATCAAAGGGCTCCACATCAATTTGGCAGGTTGAAGGAGTAAGCGGTTCATATTTTGGATCCAGGAAAAAGGAAATTCTTCCTTCGGCTTCCCAAAGGGCTAAGGCCACTTTGTTAACATCTGTTACCTTTTCTTTCCGTAATTCTTCTAACAAAACATCGATCGAAATCCTCGCTTTCTTTAATCCAGTATGTATGATTTCTCCATTCTGAACAATTTTAATAGGTGTTTGATTGACCAACTTTCTGACTAGAGGCCATTTGAGAATAATGAAAATACTTATAAGATACAAGGCCACTAATACTGTTGTAGTGATAACGGACCCTTTCAGTCCAAGCTTTTCATCCGATAGCGGATGTGCAATGATGTTTCCGATGATTAAGGCCATGACGAAGTCCAAGAGTCTCAATTGTGAGATCGCGCGTTGTCCTAAAGCTCTGGCAACAACGACGATAAAGAAATAGGAAACGACAGCACGAAGAATCCACTCCATGAGTGTAAGTGTTTCCTGACCTTGTGCAAAATCCATTTTTCCGACACATCCTTTATGCCAATCACTGCCATATTAGTGTATCTCTTTTACTTTTTATCATCCGTATCCATATTTAATAACAGCCGATTTCAAAAATATCAAAAAATATCATACAGTACCTTGTATTGAACAGTACTGTATGATATATTTTTTATAAAGGTATTCTAAATAAAACAGTACTGTATAATAAATAGTAGTGAAATGTTAGGAGTGAGGTGGCTGAACAATGAACGTACAATTTAAAAAAGGCGTATTAGAATTATGTGTTCTTGTTTTACTGAATAAGAAGGATCGTTATGGATATGAGCTTGTTCAAAAGATATCAGAGCAGATTGATATATCCGAAGGATCTGCGTACCCATTATTAAGACGATTGACAAAAGAGGGATACTTTACGACATACTTAAAAGAATCAACCGAAGGGCCGCCAAGGAAGTATTATCAGTTAACAGACAGTGGAAAATCATATCTTCATGACCTGCTTCAAGAATGGGAAGAATTCACAAATGGGGTAAATCAATTAATAAAAGAAGGTGTAAATGGTGACTAAAAAACAATTTCTCACTAAATTGAATGCATCTTTGAAGAGACTTCCATCAAGTGAAAGACAGGATATTTTACAGGATATGGAGGAGTATTTTGAGATTGGAATAGAAGAAGGAAAGACTGAGGAACAAATATCAGCTTCACTTGGTTCGCCCCACCAAATTGCTAAAGAGCTGGCAGCAGCGTATCGTGTTGAAAAAGTTGGGGAAACTGCCACAGCCAGCAATATTCTCCGAGCGGTATGGGCTGTCATTGGATTAGGATTTTTTAACCTAGTGATTGTGTTAGGACCGTTTGTTGCGTTAGCAGGATTCATTATTG
The DNA here is from genome assembly GCF_000986785.1 of Mesobacillus campisalis. Classification (GTDB taxonomy): domain Bacteria; phylum Bacillota; class Bacilli; order Bacillales; family Cytobacillaceae; genus Mesobacillus_B; species Mesobacillus_B campisalis. Next base: position 246,318 of record NZ_LAYY01000004.1, read on the forward strand.
CTGGTTGGATAGTGAGCGTTTCATTTGTTGCTTCCCCGATATTGGTATTAATAAATGTCTCCATACACCCGCAAATTTTTGAGCCTTTCGATTTATTCTTTTCGATTGGCCTTGCTGGTCTGGGTTTATTTATTGCAATCGGAATGTTCTTTGCAACCCGCGCAATAACAAACGGATTTGTCCGTTATTTAAAATACAATGTAGGACTTGTGAAAGGTGGCATGAAACATGTCCAATATTAAAAAAATATCCATTGTTGCTTTAGTTCTTTTATTAGTTGGTATTACAGGAAGCCTTCTCACAGTTCAAGCAAAAACCCAATCAGAGACGATTAAAGAAGAAAGAATATTTAACAATGAACATTTCTCCAATATTGAAATTGAGGGAGATAACGCTTCAGTTGAAATTATCCCTGCAAATAATTCAACAACCAGAGTAGAGTTAGTGGGGAATGCCAAAAAGGATCGGGAATATACCCTTGATGCTGATATCCAGAAAAATACACTCGCAGTTACTTTAAATGAGAAACAGCTTAAATTTTACAACTTTGGCTTTCCCGACGCAGCATTGGCTATAAAAGTTTATGTCCCTAAAAAAAAGTACGACACCTTGCGGGCAGAGCTAGCAAATGGCAGTGTGACAGCTGAAGAAATGGAAATCAAAACTGCCACAGTAAAAACCATCAATGGGGAAATTGATCTAAAAGGTTTGGAAACATCCACAGTTACTGCCCAATCTGATAATGGAAAAATACTCCTTGAAGACATTGAGGGTGATATTTCCGGGAAGATAATAAATGGAAGTATCTCTTTTGTAACAGATCATTTAGACCGCAACGTGGATTTCGAAAGTTTGAACGGTAAAATCGAAATTCAAACTGCAAAAGAGCCAGCAAATGCCACCATCGATGCAGAAGTTTCCCACGGAAACGTTACTATATTTGGCGATTCCATTAGAGACACTGTGTTTGGAAATGGTGAAAACTTAATAAAATTAACAACGCTAAATGGGGACGTTACAGTAACGAAGTAAAAAATCATATAAATAAAAAAATTTCTTAAAAGTACATCAATACATTCTTAAAACAAATAAAGGATATTGATAAAGCTTCTGGAACGCTATGGAGCCACTCAATTCTGGAGATAGCCTCAAGCTTTGGGATATTCATCAGGGCTGGATTCCCTTTAAAGATGCGATTTTGACGGAGGGAGCCGAATACAAACTGCGCTATTTCAGTTCGGGGATTGATATGAGAATCCAGGGAATCCCCATTCCTTTTTATCAGGAGCAAGATGGCTGGCATGGAATGTTCATGACTCCCTTCCAAAGCGGGACAGTCAAAGTTTGGCTGAATGGTCAGGAGTTCGAGACCTTCATCTACCCAGATGACCGTAAAATGACGGAGGAACAATTTGAGGCGATGATCGGGGAAGTTTTGGAGGAAGCGGGAAGCTATTTTCAATATGCAGGACTCCAGAGAAGTGTCAATGCTTCTGGCCTGAGCCGGTCAGTCAGCTGGACGCAATGGAGTTATCTGGAGCGGTCATTTTACCAGCTCCAGCAACTCTATTCAAAAATCCAGGAGCAGCCGCTCAGGGAATTACAAAAGGCGGCTCTTAGCCAGAAAGGGAAAAGGTTCAGCAGACCGACACAGCCATACTCCGCTGGCTGGTCAAGAGAGGACATGGTTACGAAGTTCCTCCGACCGTTGAGACCAGTCAATTGTACGAAAGCATGGATGTATATGAGAATCAGGTTTTAAAACAGCAAATCTTTAACTTTCCCGTATGCTGGGAACCTATGAAAAGGTTGAATTCGAAGCTGTTTCCCAAAAGGCGCGCAAATTCAGGTCCATCCTAAACCGTTGGCTGGCGAGCCCCTTTTTAAAAGGGGTAAGTGTGAACCGGGGCCCTTACTCCATAACGCAAAAATTTAGGAAGCACCCTGTTTACCGGCTGTGGTACGGCTGGTTCGACAGGCTTTATAAGCACGGCAGGGAAGGCATCGGGTTAGACTATCCCATCTCATTAAAAGACACCTACCAGCTATATGAAATATGGTGCTTTATGAAAGTCGTGAAGGTTTTAAAGGAAGCTGGTCTAGTAAAGGATACAACGAATTTGTATTTGATGACGAACGATGGCATTTTCTTAAATCTTGCCGAAAACCAGGAAAGTGAAATCCGCCTGGAGGGAGGGGTCTCTTTATTTTATCAGCTGTCCTACCAATATAACTCCAGGAACTTTCACACCTATACTCAAAGGATGATTCCTGATATCGTGCTAGAGAGTGAAAGGGGGATCATCGTCTTTGATCCTAAATACCGGGTGCCCGGCAATCTGGGCATTGCGCTAGGGGAAATGCATAAGTATCGGGATGGAATCCTCACAGGAATACAAGGGCAAAGGCTGTATCTGAGGTGTATATCCTGACACCAACCAGATTAGACCAAACAGATGCCTTAAGATACTTT